>JAGCWE010000070.1 GCA_017962005.1 Paludibacteraceae bacterium
CGAGCGATGCTCCAAGTTCATGATTCCCGCGCTGTTCTGCATCCTCGTGATGCTCGCCGGCGTGAACCTCTGGCAGCCCGGATTCAAGGAGGGCGCGGCGTTCATCCTGCACCCCGACTGGAGTGTCGTGACGGGACAGACCGTCATCAAAGCGCTCGGCCAGTCGTTCTTCTCGCTGAGCATCGGCATGGCGGCGATGATAACCTACGGCTCCTACATCAAACGGCAGGAAAGCCTTGTCAGCGTCTCGGTCATCGTATCGCTTGCCACCGTCCTGATGGCCGTACTGGCGGGACTCGCCATCTTCCCGAGCGTCTTCACCTACCACGTTCCCGTGACATCCGGTCCCGACCTCGTGTTCAAGACGCTGCCGCCGTTGTTCGCACAACTGCCGGGCGGGTACGTCATCTCCATCCTGTTCTTCGTGCTGCTGTTCT
Source organism: Paludibacteraceae bacterium (assembly GCA_017962005.1). Classification (GTDB taxonomy): domain Bacteria; phylum Bacteroidota; class Bacteroidia; order Bacteroidales; family Paludibacteraceae; genus Colicola. Next base: position 438 of record JAGCWE010000070.1, read on the forward strand.
TCGCGGCACTCACCACGTCGCTCAGTATCATGGAGTCGCTCGTCGCCTTCTTCTCCGACGAACTGCATATACGCCGCATCAGTGCATTAGCCATCGGTTTTGGTATAATCATCCTCTGCTCCACGCTCTGCGCCCTGTCGCAGATGCCTGACAGCAGTCTGCAGATTGGCGGAATGAGCGTCTTCGACTGGACCGACACCTTCTCGTCGAACTACATCCTGCCCATAGCGGGGCTCGGATGCGTTGTGCTGGTCGGCTGGTTCATCCCCCAAAGCACCGTGGAGCACGAACTGACCAGCTCCGGGCGCTATCCGCTGTGGATATTCCGTTGCGTGCTGTTCATGATGCGATTCGTCTGTCCGCCCATCATACTGTTCATGTTCGTCAACGGACTGATATAACGCTAATCCGGCATACCGAAACATCAAAAAAACTCTAAACCATAAAAAACAACCATGGCACGAAATCAATTCGCCAGCAAGTTCGGCACGATGGCAGCCATAGCAGGCTCTGCCGTCGGACTGGGAAACATCTGGAGGTTCCCCTATGTCGCAGGTAACAACGGAGGCGCCGCCTTCCTGATTATCTACACCGTCATCTGCCTGCTCATCTCCGTACCCGTCATGCTGTCCGAGTTCGTCATCGGACGCAAAGGACAGAGCAACACCTACCGCAGCTTCATCAAAGCCAACGGCAAAAAGGCATGGGGCATCATCGGTGGCGTGGAGATATACGCCGGTCTCGCCATTCTCGCATTCTACTGCGTGGTAGCGGGCTGGTCGCTTGAGTACATCTTCGCCGCCGTCACGGGCGAGTTCGCCAGCATCGGCGGCGGTGATGCAGCAGAGTTGATTAACGCCCGCATTGCGGCTATGGGACAGCGCTTCGACATTTTTGTAGGGCAGGGCGGGGCACATATCCTCAGCATCCCGCGTCCCGTAGTATGGACCATTATCTTCCTCGGTCTCAACTGCGTGGTGCTGGCTTTCGGTGTTTCCAAAGGTATTGAGCGGTGCTCCAAGTTCATGATTCCCGCACTGTTCCTGATTCTGCTTGTGCTGGCAATCATGTCCGTCCGACTGGACGGTTTCGCAGAGGGTGCCGCCTTCCTGCTCAAACCCAACTGGGATGCCGTTACGGGACAGACCATCATCTTTGCGCTCGGACAGTCGTTCTTCTCCCTCTCGCTCGGTATGGGCGCGATGACCACCTACGGCTCGTACATTCAGAAAGACCAGAGCCTTGTGGGCGTGTCCTTCATCGTGGTGCTTGCCACTATCCTGATGGCCATCCTTGCCGGACTCGCCATCTTCCCCGCCACCTTCACCTTTGGCGTGGAAGTGACTTCCGGTCCCGGACTTGTGTTCAAGACATTGCCCGCGCTCTTCGCATCCCTCCCCGGCGGACCGTGGGTCGGCGTGGTCGTTTCCTCGCTGTTCTTCATCCTGCTCTTCTTCGCAGCCGTCACGTCTTCGTTCTCGCTGCTTGAGGCAGGGACGGCTTACGTCACCGAGGAATGGACTTTCGGCGGCAAAAAGCAACTCTCCCGTCCGATGGCTCTCACGATTCTGTTCGTGCTCGTCGGCGCATTGGCAGTTCTCTGCGCACTCAGCCAGATGGAAGGGACGTCACTCGTCATCATGGGCGACTCGCTCTTCGACTTTATTGACAAACTGACCTCCAATATCATCCTGCCCATCGGCGGCATAGCTGCTTGCGTATTGGTAGGCTGGCGGATGGAGGACAAGATTGTCTTCAACGAACTCACCTCCGAGGGACAGTTCAACGGCACCATCGTGCGCTTCTTCATGTTCCTCGCCAAGTGGGTCTGCCCCATCGTCATCTTCTATATGTTCATTAAGGGGCTTGTCTGATAATTCCAGCGGAACGCGGGATCCAACCCGCCGCTCCGATACAGGAAAATCCGGCAATGCCGTTTGTCTTCCGCTCCGGGCAACCGCCCGGAGTTTTTTATCCGTGCGGCGTTTCTGTCCGGAGGATTTGTTTGTATGTGTCGAAAAAACATTACTTTTGCGGTCACGAAGGAATCATTACCGAATCGCCATGCAACCCGACATGCCGGCTATCTCCCAAGCGCAGATAAAGCGGATAAGAAGTCTGCGAATCAAGAAGTTCCGCGACGAGACACACAGTTTCGTCGCCGAAGGCAGGAAAAGCGTCTGCGAACTGCTCGCGCGGTTTGTGCCGGTGCTGCTGGTCATCAGGGACGATGCGCCGCCTTTGGACGGGTTTCTGCAGATCGTTCGTGCCAATAGGCGGCAGATGGAGCAACTCTCCTCGCTCGTGACTCCTACTGATTACCTCGCTGTTTTCAACATACCCGAACAAACAGCGGATAACATAGTCCTGCCCGGCCGGATACTGGCTCTGGACGGCGTGCAAGACCCGGGCAACCTCGGCACCATCATCCGCACATGCGACTGGATGGGATTCAATACTGTCCTCTGCTCGCCGCAGACGGCAGACTGCTATGCGCCCAAAGTGGTGCAGGCAACGATGGGCGCGCTGGCACGGGTACGGCTGGTGTACGGTGACCTGCCGTCCGCGCTGCGGTCGTTGCGACAGCAGGGATACGAACTGACAGGCACTACGCTGGACGGGGACAACGTATATGCCTCCGATGCACTGCGTAACGCGGGAAAAACTGTCATCGTGATGGGAAACGAGGGCAACGGCATCACGCCTGAAGTCAAGGATATGCTCACGCAGCGAATCACCATCCCCTCATTCGCGCGCGAACATGTGGAGAGCCTCAATGTCAGCATAGCGACTGCCATTATCCTGAGCGAAATACGACGGAAACAATGAACATAGGCATCTACGGCGGCACCTTCAATCCCATCCATTTCGGACATGTCGGCATGGCTCTCTGGACACTGACCCACACGCCGCTGGACGAACTATGGCTGATGGTTACTCCCGGCAACCCGCTTAAGGACGGGCAGACGCTCGCCCAAAACGAACAGGAACGCCTTGCCGCCGCTCGACAAGCCATCACGCAGGCAACAGAAGAACACCGTGAGGAGTTGAAAGGCAAGCGGCTGCTGGTCAGCGATTTTGAGTTCAATCTGCCCAGACCCAGTTATACCGCCCAGACGCTTCGCGCCCTGCAAAAGGCATATCCGCAGCATCAGTGGCAACTGCTCATAGGAGAGGACAACCTGCTCTGTTTCAAGCGGTGGCGTGAGTGGCAGTGGATAGCCAAGAACTTCCCCGTCCTCGTTTATCCTCGAGAGGGCGCCGAAGATAGGAACATAGGCTGCATGCCCGCCGCTGACGATTTCAAACAACTCACTTTCCTTGCCGACGCACCCCGTTTTGATATCAGTTCAACGCGGCTGCGTGAAGAAAAACAGCGGAAAGATTCTTTTTCGCTTGCATAAGCGCGAAAAGCGGCGTATCTTTGCGCGCTTATTTCGGCACTATGTCGAGTTTATCATTTACAATTAACTGTCAATTACGATATGACACGGACAACATTCAATCGCTTGCGGGAGGTCAAGGACAGTCTTCCGCACGGAAGTTCGGCTGTGATTGCCGATGAGCTCGGAATCACGGCCGATGATGTGAGGGATTTCTTTCGCGGTACTGCCAACGGCGAGTCGGGCTATCATATAGAGCCCGGTCCCGATGGCGGTATTGTCGTTTTGGCTGATACACGAATTTTAGAGGTCGCCCTACGCCTGGTATGGGAAACAAAAAATGGATTATAAGAACCTGATTTCACTCGCCCTCGCTTGCACACTGTCCGCAGGGCTTTTCGCGCAGAGCGACAATGCAGATGCGCAAGTTACTAATTCGGATGAAACTGCCAAAAGCGGCATAGAGTTCTCGTATGAGGCCGGTGCCGAACTCGTTTCCTCCTACCTCTGGCGTGGCCAGTATAACGGCGGTCTGAGCCTGCAGCCCACCGTCAGCGTGGGATACGAAGGGGAAAACACCTCATTGTCGGTCGGAGCATGGGCCTCGGTCGGAGCGTCCGACTGGATGTTCCGTAAAGGTGAGCCCTATTACACCTTCATCAATGAGGACGGTGACGAAGAGTATGACGGGACGCCGAACACCTATTTCGTCCCCGAATTGGACCTGTTCGCGAGCTTCGACTTCTTCGGAGCATCGCTCGGTGCCACCTATTACCAGTATTTCAGCTGGATGGAGAACACCCGGAAATTCGACCCCAACTACCAGTTGGAGGTTACGTTCCAGTACAGTCTTGAGCATTTCCTGGAAATACCGCTGTACATCCAGTGGAACACGATGGTATCCGCTACGGAGTTCGACTACCACGATATTGCGTCCTACGCGTCGTATCTTGAGATAGGTTATCAGCACGCCTTCCCGTATGACATCACGCTCGGTGGCAAGATAGGTATGTCGCCGTGGGCGAATGACACTTATAAGAATTCGCGATTCGCAGTTGTCAATCTTGACCTGCGGCTCGAGAAAGCATGGGAGTTTGATGCCTGCCAGCTCACGCTCTTTGCGGAAGGCTGCATCAATCCGCATATGGAGCAAGATGCCTTCGTATGGGAGGCGGGTGACGACAAACTGTACAACCAGCCCATTAACGGGACAGTCGGTCTGGGTGTCTGGTTCTGACATCCCGCATAACGGACAGTCTTAACGTATCAGAGAATGGACAGACGGAAAATGGTGACAGCCCTTGCGCTTATCGCGCTTTCAGTGGGCTTGCTCGTTTGGAATATTGAAGACAAACCGAAACAGTTCTTCCGCAACGAGGGACATGTTTTCGGTACGGTCTATCATATCCAGTACGAGTACGACCGCGACCTGCATGACACCATCCTCCTCTGCCTCAACGAAGTGGACAGTGCGCTCTCGATGTTCAATCCTGCTTCCACTATCTCCCGCATCAATCGCAACGAGGACGTAACTACCGACAGCGATTTTGAGAAGGTCTTCCAGCAGGCACAGGAGGTGTCTGAACTGTCCGGCGGAGCTTTTGACCTGACTGTCGCACCTCTCGTCAATGCATGGGGCTTCGGCTTCGATAATGAATCGGAAAGGACACCCGAAAAGATAGACTCGCTGCTCCAAACGATCGGCTGGCAGAATGTGCAACTCTCCAATCACCGTATCGTCAAAAGCATGTCCGGCATACAACTGGATGCAAGCGCCATTGCCAAAGGCTACGCCTGCGACAAAGTGGCAGACAGACTTTGCCGGCTGGGTGTGGAGAACCTGCTCGTGGAGATAGGCGGGGAGGTGGTCGCCGAAGGCAAGAACAGCCAAGGCAAGCCGTGGAGCATCGGCATAACCAAACCTGTTGACGACACATCCGGTCAACAGCAGGAGTTGCAGGACAAACTGCAAAGCACTCACCTCTGTCTCGCTACCTCCGGCAATTACCGCAATTTCTACTACGAGGGTGCGCAAAAACGCAGCCACACCATTGACCCGCGCACAGGCTATCCCGTCCGCCACTCGCTGCTTTCCGCCACTGTTACCGCCTCATCCTGTATGCGCGCCGACGCACTTGCGACCGCATGTATGGTGCTTGGCGATTCTGCTGCATTGCAACTTATCGAAAGCATACCGGATGCCGCGTGCTATCTTATCACGGCGCAGGAGGACAGCCTCGTTGTCCTTACTTCTTCCAATTGGACACCTATACGATGAAACAATCACGATACATACTCTTCTTTGTTCTGCTTGCCCTCTCTGCTTGTAGCGAGTATCAGAAAGTTCTCAAGTCAAAGGACGTTGACTACAAGTACGATATGGCTCTGCAGTATTTCAGTGACAAGGAGTATGTCAAAGCGCAAACACTCCTTGACGATGTGGCCGCCTATTACAAGGGTACTGAACGGTCGCAAGATGTAACCATCTATCTGGCGCGGAGTTATATGGGGCAGAAAGACTACGCATCCGCTGCCGACTACTACCAAGCCTACATCCGCAACTATCCCAAAGGCAAATATGCTACCGAAGCTGCATTCCAGACAGGTCATTGCTATTACCTTGACGCACCCGACCCAAGACTTGACCAGGACTTCACCAATCGCGCCATTGAAGCCTTTGACATCTTTATGGAAGCATACCCTGAAAGTCCATACGTCCAACAGGCTCTCAAAGAACAGAATGAGTTATACGACCGTCTCGCCTACAAGGAACTGCTGAACGCGCAACTGTACTACAAACTCGGAATGTATCTCGGTAACAATTACCTCAGTTGCGAAATCACCGCGCGAAACGCGCTCAAAGACTATCCGTCCAACTCCTATATGGAGGAACTATCGTGGCTTATCTTCGCAGGCAAGTACCAGCAGATGGTGAATTCCGTCTCAAGCAAGCTGCAGGAACGAGCACAAGATGCGGAGGACGAGTATTACAGTTTCATCACAGAGTACCCCAACTCCAAATACAGACAGCAAGCGGACAAATGGGGAAACGAAATAAAAAAGAAATTGAAAAGAAACTGAATAATAACTTGATAAAGAAAACTTATAACCAACGATAACTATGATTGACTACAAACAAACCAAAGCCCCTGTCAACACTATCACACGCGATATGTCGCAACTTACCGACAAAGTGGGAAACGTCTATGAGACCGTTGCCATCATCGCCAAACGCTCCAACCAGATTGCCACAACCCTCAAGCGCGAGCTGGATGCCAAACTGCAGGACTTCTCCATGCCGCAGGAAGCCATTGAGGAGACATTTGAAAACCGCGAACAGATAGAGATATCCCGCAGTTACGAGCAGATGCCCAAACCCAGCCTCATCGCCACACAGGAGTTCATTGAGGATCAACTCGAATACAGCGCCGGCTCCAAAGACGATATGCTGAAATTGTAATGCCATTCGTCTGTCCGTGTGTTAAAAGGCAAACACATAGTCGTTGGTATTTCAGGCGGAATAGCCGCATACAAGATACCAGAACTTATACGTCTTCTCATTAAGGAAGGGGCGGAAGTAAGGGTTACAACGACCCGTAATGCTTTACAGTTCGTTACAGAAACAACCCTTCGGACACTGAGCGGACACCCCGTCTATTCCGACGTATTCGCCGCTGTCAACGAACATACCACCGAACATATATCCCTCCCCGAATGGGCAGATTTGATGGTTGTCGCGCCTGCGACAGCCAATGTGCTAGGCAAGATGGCCAGCGGCATAGCAGATGACGCGCTCACCACCACCTACGCCGCCTGTGTGTCACTCAAACCCGTTGTCATAGCACCTGCTATGAACGACAAGATGTACGAGAACTCCGCCACCCGAGATGCTTTTCATGTGCTCGCCACGCAAGGCGTCTTTCTTCTGGATTGCGCCGAAGGCTTTCTCGCCTGCGGCACGGAAGGGAAGGGAAGAATGCAGGAGAGTGACGCGCTGTGTGAAGCCTGCCGGATGGCACTCACGCCACAGACACTTGCCGGCCAAAGGGTGATGATTACCGCCGGACCAACGCGCGAATCCATTGACCCCGTACGGTTCGTCAGCAACTATTCGTCCGGTAAGATGGGCTATGCCATAGCGCAGGAATGTCTTCGCAGAGGGGCGGATGTCACGCTCATTGCAGGTCCTACCGAACAACATGTCACCCGCATTGCACTTTATAGCGAAATCAAGCGCAACCTCTTTACACTCATCCCTGTTGAGTCTGCCGAACAAATGTATGAGGCGGCTTCAAACCGATGGACGGATGCCGATATAGCTATCCTCTCTGCTGCGGTGGCGGACTTTACCCCTGAACAGGCGGCTGCAGAGAAAATAAAAAAACAGCCAGGACAGACGCAGTTTATGCTTCCGATGACTGTGACAACTGATATTGCTGCTGCGTTGGGCAAAACAAAAAGGAATCAGCGCCTTATTGGTTTTGCCCTTGAAACGGAGAATGCAGAACAAAACGCAATCAAGAAACTTAGGAGCAAGAACCTTGACCTCATTGTTCTCAACTCATTACGTGATTCCGGAGCAGGTTTCGGATGTGACACCAACAAGGTAACGCTGATAACCGCAGATACAAAAAAATACCTCCCGCTTCTCTCGAAACAGGAGGTTGCTGCCCGCATCATTGATGCCATAGAGTCTAATCTGCTCTCATAAGCATCAGTGTTTGATAAATCCGAACAGACCGCGTTTGGGTTTGTCCTCGTCTTGTGATTCCTCTTCAGCTTCCGTTTCCGAATCAGTTTGGTCTTCTGACTCGCGGGGCGACCATTCCTCGCGGTCCTCAATCTCGCCAACTTGGTTGCGCACATACCCGATTACATCATTCAGACCCTCCATAAAATGGGAGAAATCCTCCTTGTAAAGAAACAATTTGTGCTTCTCGAATTGTGGCGGTTCTTCGTCCGTACCCTGACGGCGTTTACTCTCTGTCATACAAAGGTAAAGATCGTCATTACGTGCTTTCTTTACATCAAGGTAATAGATACGCTTGCCTGCCTTGACCGAACGGGAGTATATTATCTCAGGTTCGTTCCTTGATTCAAATTTTCGACTTTCCATTTGTCATTTATGTTAGGTTGTTTTGCCGTTTTGCCAATTATAAACTGACAAAATCGCGCAAAAGTATATGGAAAATGTGAATCATGCAACGTTTTGACGTATTTTTTTGTTTTTATTCGATAAAGCTGATTTTTGTCATTTCTTCACGTGGAAATTGAATGTTCCGATATGCTGTCCGTCCGCAAAGAAATCCACGCTGTATTCGCCCGGATGCAGTATCTCCTCCACCGTCCAGTAGAGTGTGCTGCGCGTCTCCTCGCCATTGTACTCAATTTCCTGTGCCAGCGAAGACTGCAACTCGCCGCTCTCAAAAGTGAAGGTTGGTGAGGCGCTTTTTGTCATCAGTTCGCCATCGGGACGCGTTAGGCGCATATAGACGGTTTTCATACCGGGTTCACAGGTGGTGTTCTTGCCTATCGTATAGTCGAATTGGAACTTATGGATGCGTGAGAACTGTTTTGTCTTCTTGTCGCGCTCGTTGAGGAAAGTGGTTTGGAAAGCCGTGACTTCCAGCCGTGCTGCGCGGGTAACAGTTTCGCTGAGCACCGAGTTCGCCTCCGCTAGTTGGGTGTTCTGCTCAGTTATCTGCTTGTTCTCAATGCGGTAATGCCGGTTCTCTTTCGTCAGTCTTTCGTTGGTCTGGTTCAGCGAGTCGATCTGGCGCACGTACTCCACCATCACCTTGCGGACGGTGGCGAGTTCCTTCTTCAGTTCGGCGATACGTCGCGCATTGGTCGCCTTCGTGATTCGCAGTTCTTCCAGCAGGTCGCGCACGCGCTGCTGTTCTACCGCTAGTTGCTCCTGCAGCGAGTCGTTGTGAACATCCATCTGCTGATAGCCGTCAAACTGGATGGACAGATCCTCGTACTCATCGGTCAGTTCCTCTTTCTCCAGTTCCAGTATCTCCACCATCTCCTTCATCTGGCGGCTCTGCAGCGCGAATACGATACACAAAACTACCAGCATAACCACAAGCAGACCGAATACGATCTGCATGACGGTGCGTCTGTTCATTTTATTTGACGGAGTAGTTTCCTTTTCTGACATAATGACAGTCTGTTCTTTTCAGGATTATTGATTATATCTTACAGCACTTCGATCAACTGTTCCAGTCGGTTGGAACGCGAGCCCTTTATCAGCACCTTGCGACCTGCAATTTGAATCTCATTGTGTTGAATTTTCTCTTTCATTTCCTCCGCAGATGAAAAGACGGGGTAGGGGGTGGTCGTGTCTTTCCATTCGTCACCGACCAACCATACCTGTTCTGCCTTGCTCTCCAGCAGCAGATTGACAATATTCTGGTGGGCGGTATGGGAGAAATCCCCCAGTTCGCGCATGGCTCCCAGTATAAAGGCGTCTGCGTCAAAACTGTCCAGCGCAGCCTGCATGGATGTGTAGTTTGCGTTGTAGGCATCCACAATCAACCGGTTACGGGCTGTCTGCATTGCTTGCGAACGGTTGTTGGAGGGCACGTAGCCGCGTATGGCTTTCAGACCTTCTTCACGGCCGATTCCGAAACAATCGCCGATGCACAATGCCGCCGCGATATTCTCGGCATTGAAGGCACCTGCCAGATGTGTCCCATCCGGCATGGGCATACGGTGATACAAGTATTCGCGCCCGTTCCAAGTACTGCCGTCCAATGCAGTCTTCCACATCTGTTCCAGATACGCATTGTCTGCATTGCGGAAGACGTTTCCATTATGCGAGACGAGGTAATCGTACAACTCGCGCTTTGTCCGCATTACGCCATCGAACGAGCCGAAACCTTGCAGGTGGGCGTAACCGACATTGGTTATCAGTCCATAATCAGGTTTGGCTACCGAAACCAGTTCGTTGATGTCGCCCGGATGGGACGCGCCCATTTCCACGATTGCCAACTCGTGTTCCTTGTTCAGTTGCAGCAGCGTCAACGGCACACCCAGCGAATTGTTGTAGTTGCCCTGTGTGTAGTGGATCTTGTACCGCGTGGAAAGAACCGCGGCCGTCAGTTCCTTGGTGGTTGTCTTGCCGTTCGTGCCGGTTATGGCTATGACGGCACGGGTCGCTCCAGATGCCGAAGGCGTTTTCCGCCATTTTGTCACCCAGATGCGTGCCAGTTCCTGCAACGCCGCTAACGATGACTCCACGCGGATCAGCCTGCCGTCATACTCTTTCTTTTGAGAACATGTGGCGGGTATATCCTCGTCAACAATGGCGTACGCCGCACCCGTTTCCAACGCTTGCGCCGCAAACAGGTTGCCGTCAAAATGTTCGCCACGTAATGCAACAAACACACAGCCGCTCGTTATCTTGCGGCTGTCTGTTGTCACGTCAAGAGAATCTCGTCCCTGAATAAGAAAATCCCAATTCATCGGTTATTCACCGTCTTTTTTGATGTTCGGAAGTTCCAGACCGTAGCCTTTGCGCTTGTCCTCAGCTTTCAGCATAAAGGAGAGGATGAACGCCAGAATGCCGAATGACGAGAACACCAGCATCGGAACGAAATACCCACCTGTTGATACCCGCAGTTTGCCAATCAACATCGGTACGAGACAGAGACCGATGTTCTGAACCCAGAAAATCAGGCAGTAAGCTGAACCGAGAACCTTCTCGTCAATAATCTTCGGCACGCTGGGCCACATGGAAGCGGGAACAAGGGAGAAACTTACCCCCAGCACGAGTATGGTTATCAGTGCCAGTGTCTTGCTCGGATAGGCAGGCAGAACGAACGCGAAAGTGAGGTGGCAGGCAATCATAATAATCGCACCCAACATCATCATCGTCGCGCCCTTGCCCTTGTTGTCAATAAAAGCACCCAGTACGGGAGTCAGCAGCATAGCCAGAATGGGGAACCACTTGAACAAACCGGCAGCCTCCGCGTTGCTGATATTCAGCGTCTCTTCAAGGAAATTGGGAGCGAAACGCTGGAACGGGAAGATGGCGGAATAGTAGAGTACACACAGCAGGGCCACAATCCAGAACATCTTAGATGAGAAAATCTGTCCCAAATCCGAGATACGGAACTCGTCTTCCGAACCGCCTTCCGATTTCTCGCCGATAGCCACGAGTTGCTTGTCGAACTTGTTGTCCATCAACGTGAAAACAGTGAAATTGAGCAGACCTGCCACCAAAAGGTATGAAGCGAAAAGTACCGGTGCCACTACAGAGCCTGTACCGTCAGCGGCTGCGTACCCAATTGAGAATTTCGGTGCCAGCCACATCGCGGCGAACACGCCCACGCGGGCTATAGCCATCTCCAAACCCATCGCCAGAGCCATTTCCTTGCCTTTGAACCATTTGGCGAGAATCTTGCTGACGGTCGTACCCGCCATCTCGCAGCCCATACCGAAAATCATAAAGCCGAACATAGCCACTTTTGCGCTGCCGGGCATATCCGTCCACCAAGAGTTCAGCCATCCTACCGTATTAGCCTCGGGCCAGTAGAGGGCAAACAACTTAATACCGGCACCTATCACCATCAGCGATGCGGACAGCACGCCGGTAAAGCGAACGCCCATTTTGTCCAGAATGATACCCGCTATAATTAGGAAACCGAACACATTAAGCAGGTATTCGCCCGCCGCATACGTGCCGAAATCGCCCTGATCCCAACTGTGCGTCTTCTCCAACAGAGAAGCCAGCGGGGATAGCATATCCACAAACATATAGGCAAAGAACATCATCGATGCCACCAAAACAAGAACTGTCTATCGCGCAGCCGCGCTGTCACGAAGGGTTTGTTGAAGTTTTTCTACCATATCAGTTTAGAGTTTAGGGTTGAATGTTTATAGAAGTTTGAGAGTTGAGAGAGTTTACAGTGCCTCGTCTTCGGGACGGTTGGCACGGGGCGTAAGGCGTTTTGTTTTTTTCATCCACTCCGCTTTGCGCCTCTCATACTCGCATAATGACTCTCCAAATAACCGTCCGCCATCTTAACGTATACCCAATTCCTTCTTGACAGGTTCTATAAGGTTGTCCGCCGACGGGGCGGTATAGACCATTGCCTGCGAGTCGAAGATGTACGTATAGCCGTTCTTCTCGCCCACGCTCTTGATGGCTTTCATCATTTTTTCGCGGATAGGCACAAGAAACTCCTGCTGCTTGGTCTGCAGGTCCTGCTGGGCAGTCTGATAGGCGGTTTGGATCCGCTGCTGCATACCGTACAGTTCCTCCTCCTGAATCTGTTTCATCGCCTCTGTCATAGTAGTGCTGTTCTTTTCATAATCAGCCAGTTTCTTCTTGTACTCCTCCTGCATGTTGGCGAACATGGTCTCATACTGGCTGCTCAGGCTGTCAATGCGCGCCTGCGCCGTCTTCACCTCCGGCATCAGGGCGAACAACTCCTGCGTGTTCACATAGCCGAACTTCTGTGCATTAGCCACTACGGGAAGTGCCAATGCGAGCATCAAAATCAGTTTTTTCATAGTCGTATATCGGTATTGTTTTTTTTTCTGTACAAAATTGTTTACCGCAGGCAGGATGCCTGCTAATCTAAACTTATTTTGCTCCCAGTTTGTTGAGCACCAGATCGGATATATCCAGTTTGTTGGACATATAGATGAGCGACGGCTCGGACGAGCGGTCTTTGACCACCTGATAGCCTTTCTGCATCGCTATCTCCTGAATAGCGGTGTAAATCTCATCCTGAATGGGTTTGAGCAACGCCTCGCGTTTCTTGTTCAGTTCGCCTTCCTCGCCGAAATACTTGCGTTTCAGCTCCTGCGCCTGCTTTTCCTTGTCGAGAATCTCCTGTTCGCGCTGCTTGCGCATTGCCTCCGACAGGAAAATCTGCTCCGTCCGGTAGTTGGCTGCGAGCACCTGTGCCTCCTGCTCCATATCGGTCACCTCTTTCTGCCAGCGTCTGGCTATCAGCGTCAGTTGCTCGTTGGCGGATTCATAGGCAGGCAGATTCTTCAGTATGTACTGCAGATCCACATACGCCACACTGAAATCCTTTGCCGGTACTGACAGCGAAAGGCACATCATAGAAATCAGAATAATCAGAACTCTTTTCATCGTATTTTGTTTTATAATTATCAATTTTCTACAGTTCCTGTCCCAGCACAAAGTGGAACTGCGACTTGCCGTAGGAATCGCTGCCGTTGATCTTGTCGAAGCCCCAGCCCCAGTCCACACCCAACAGTCCGAACATTGGCAGGAAAATACGCACACCCACACCCGCCGAGCGTTTCAGGTTGAACGGGTTGTATTCCTGAATGGAAGAGAAGCAGTTACCCGCCTCCACAAAGCCCAATGCCCAGATTGTGGCACTCTGCTCCAGCAGGATGGGATAGCGCAACTCCATCGTGAACTTGTTATAGACATAACCCATATTGCGGCCCGTGGTCACATCGTAGGGGGTTAGCGAACCGGACGAGTATCCACGCATGGACACATACTCGGTGGAGTAACTCGAATATCCCGTTGTGCCGTCGCCGCCCATATAGTAGGTCTCAAACGGCGATTTGGTGTAGTCATTGTACTGGCCAAGATATCCGAAATCGGCGCGCGCCATCAGCACCAGTTTGCTGTCGGGTGTCAGCGGTGTAAACACCTTGCCCGAGAAACGCAGTTTGTAGTATTCTATCAGTTTGTATCTTTCGCTCAATGACATGGCAGCGAACTGCGCATCGGTAGTTCCCATCATCAGCGAATATGGCGGGGTAATCTTCACGCCTAATGTGAACTGTGACCCGCGACGGGTGTAGATGGGGTTGTCTATGCTGGAGCGCGACAACTGGAGATTCAACGCCAAATTGTGGCAGTTGCCGTTGCTGACGAGCAGGTAGGGCCAGTTCTTCATAATGTACAGCTGGTAGCCCAGTTCGGTGTAGAACGAGAAATAGTCATCGGGCCACGAAAGACGCTTGCCGTATCCGAGGCTGACACCCACTACGCGGAGGTACTTGTTCGGGTCAGCCTCCGATTCTTGCAGTTGCTGGTAGTAGTTGGAGTTGCCGGTGTAGTAGTAGGACGAGTAGTAGGTGTTATAGAGATCCTGATAGGACTTGTAGTAGCGGTCTGAATAACCCGTCTGTGATGCAAAGTACGCGCTGAAACTGAGAGAGTTGGGACGCTTTCCTCCAAGCCAAGGCTCCATAAAACTGAGGCTTACGGAGTTGTAGTAGATACCGTTGGTGCGGGCGTTGATGGAGAAAGTCTGCCCCTCGCCCTGCGGAACGATGCGGTAGGACTTCTTGTTGAACAGGTTCTGGATGGCGAAGTTGGTGAATTTAAGCCCGACGCTTCCTACGAGACCTGTCGCACCCCAGCCGAGCGAGAACTCAATCTGGTCTGATGACTTGGTCTGCAGGTTGTAGGTTATGTCCACAGTCCCCTCCTCCGGATTGGGCTGGATGTCCGGCACCAGTTTCTCCTGGTCGAAATGCCCCATCTGCGCCAGTTCGCGCAGTGAACGCATGATGTCCGACTGCGAGTACAGCTGACCGGGTTTGGTATAAAGCTCGCGGCGGACGACATGCTCGTACACGCGCGTGTTGCCGACGATGTTGATTTCGTTGATGGTGGCGGGTTTTCCCTCATAGACGCGCATCTCAAAATCGATGGAGTCGTCCTCAATCCTCACTTCCACGGGATCCACGTTGAAGAACAGATAGCCCTGGTCGGTATAGAGTTTGCTTACGGCATCGTCATCCTCGGTCAGACGCTTGTTCAGGTGCTTGAGGTTATATACATCGCCCTTCTTGATGGACAGCACACGGTTCAGGTAATCATACGGATAGACGGTGTTGCCCACCCAGCTCACATCGCGGAAATGGTATTTCTCGCCCTCGTAAAAGTCCATATACACATCCACGCGGGTCGGGTCTTCCGGGTTGGGTCTTACGCTGTCGCTCACTATATAGGCATCGCGGTAGCCCTATTCGTTGTACTTCTCGATGACCGTCTTCTTGTCGTTCTCGTATTCTTTCTCCACAAATTTCTTTGTGCGGAAGAAGTTCATGATATTGTTGTCATTCGTCTTCTTCATCGCACGGTTAATCTGGTTGTGGGTCAGAGCCTTGTTGCCGGTGATGTAGATATGCGCCACCTTTGTCTTCGCGCCTTTGTCCACGTCAATGAGCACTTTCACGTATCCGGGATGATCGCGGTCGGGTTGCTCCACAATGCGCACGTCGGCGTTGTGAAAGCCTTTCTCCTCGTAGTACTTCCTGATGACGGTCTTCGCCCTGTCCGCCAGATTGGGGGTCATCTGACTGCCACGTGAGATACCCACCTTCGTTTCCACATCCTCGCGTTCGCTCTTCTTCATTCCGCCGTATTCCAGTTCGCTGATGCGCGGGCGCTGTTTGAGCTGGATTTCAAGCCATACCTGCGTTTCCGTCATTTTTGTTGCCACGATACGCACCTCCGAGAACAGGCCCTGTTTCCAGAAGCGGCGGACGGCTTGGGTAATCTGGCTGCCGGGTATTTCCACCTTGTCGCCTACTGCCAGACCGCTGAAACCGACAATCACATAATCCTCGTAACTGTCCGCACCTTTCACGGCGATATCCGCTATCTCATACGTCCGTCTGTGTGTAGAGTACTCGATTTCCGGCAACTGCTCCGCCGCACGGTCAAGCGTGTCTGTCGCCGTTGACGTTACTGTATCCGCGACCATCGCAGTATGATGAGTCGCTGAAATCTCTGTTGCATGGTGAAGCGGAAATAACAATAAAGTTATCAGGAAAATATATGTGGAAAAATGTTTCACGAATGTTGTCGCTGTTACCCTTTGTTTGTGTTCAGTTGTTCGGATGTCTTGCCAAAGCGGCGTTCGCGCCCCTGATAGTCAATCAACGCCTTGTAGAACTCGTCCACCGTGAAGTCCGGCCAGAGGCACGGGGTGAAATAAAGTTCTGAATAGGCCGCCTGCCACAGCAGGAAATTGCTTATCCGCTGTTCACCGCTTGTGCGGATCAGCAGGTCGGGGTCAGGGATGCCGCTGGTTGTCAGATGTTCGGAAACAGTCGTTTCATCAATGTCTTCCACGCGAAGGGTGCCAGATTGTACCTCTTCCGCCAATTTACGTGCTGCGCGGATAATCTCCCATCGTGCGGAATAACTGAGGGCGATAACCAGTCGCAGCCCCGTATTGCCCGCCGTCTGTTCCATGCAACGGCGGAACTTGTCCTGCGCTTTTTGGGGAAGCCTGTTGAGGTCGCCTATGGTCAGCAGACGCACGTTGTTCTTCATCAGCGTTTCCGTCTCTTTGGCAATCGTGTCCACAAGCAGTTCCATCAGCGCGTCCACCTCCTGCTGCGGGCGGTTCCAGTTCTCTGTCGAGAACGCGTACAGCGTCAGGTATCGGATACCCAGTTCCGCAGCCGCCTCCGTGATGCGGTGAACCGTTTCCACCCCCTGGCGGTGTCCGAACATGCGCGCCAGACCGTGGCTCTTCGCCCACCGTCCGTTGCCGTCCATAATGATGGCTACATGGCGGGGCATACGCTCACGGTCTATCGTTTCTTTATACATGGTCTGTTTCGAATAATCGTATTACTATTGTCGCTTGTAACTTATTTGCACGTCCTGCATACCAATTTGTCCTGCAGGAACAAAAAAGCTATACCTGCCACCAGCTGTCCTGTCACATCGCAGTTCAGTATGTTGCTTCCGTTGAGGTCGTACCGATTGTCGTATTCGGGAACCGTCTCCAGATTGTCGGCGAAATAGACATTATGCTGCCATGCAACGTGAACTGCCATCTGCGGCAGCGGTTGCCATTTCAACCCAACTATAAAAGGCACATACACACCTACCTTGCTCCATTTATTGTGCAGTCCTACACCCAGTCCCGTGGCTATATACGGTGTCAAGGGACTCACACGCTTGTCGTACCGTATGCGGCCGTATGGCAGGAAGTTGAACTCGCCGACCGCATCAATGTTCACCAACTGATTGGTCCACATGGTCATACGTCTGTCCGCCCTGCCTGCGGCGTTGGGGTTATATCCCGAGATGCGCTGTGCCATACCTTTGACACGAACCGACCAGCGGCGGTCTATCGAGTAGCGGACTCCGCCGCCGTATGCCTCACGTATATCCTGGAATATATACAGTTCCGCATCGCCTGCATAGTATCCGCAACCGCCTTCCAGCCCTATCTCCAAGTGGAACAACCGCTCCGATATATCCCCGTATGCATCTCCGCTTGATACTAGCAAAAACAATGCCAAACCGACAAACCGCACCGTTGCGCTTGCGAGACCATTCGCTTTTCTTGTACGAAATCCCATTCTTCTGCTGTGTGTGTCTGTTTGCCTGCGGTCGTGCATTCCGAATGCCTTTTTCGCATAAAGGCGCAAAAAGCGCACAAAGGTAATGGAAACATTGGAATGGTACAATATTTTGCGCAAAAAAATATTCCCTCTCGCGCTCACAACAAAAAGGAAACTGTCAGAGAACACTCTCTGACAGCCTCTTGTCCTTTATGATGTGCCATCTCTGGGCGTTATGCCATCTTGTTAACCATCACGGCCAAACCGGATTTTAGGTTGGCGGCCTTGTTGCGATGGATGATATTGCGTTTTGCCAGTTTGTCCAGCATCGAACTTACTTTAGGCAGCATTTGTTCGGCAGCTGCTTTTTCTGTCATAGCGCGCAGGTCGCGTACTGCGTTGCGTGCCGTCTTGGCATAATAATGGTTGTGGGCTTTGCGGGTCGCCGTCTGGCGGATACGTTTCAAAGATGATTTATGATTTGCCATCTCTTTTTGTTTTACATTATTTGAGGGTGGCATGATGCCTTACCCTCGCGTTCTACATTTATTTTGTTTTGTAGCCAATAGCAGAGTCGAACTGCTCTTTAGAGAATGAAAATCTCTCGTCCTAGCCGATAGACGAATTGGCCGTTCAGCCGAAAAAGCGCGCAAAAGTACGGTGTTTTTTCAACCTGACAAAATATTTTTGAAAAAAAATGCTTTTTTATGTCGTTGATAGTATCCACTTCGCCCAAATAGGTAATAACATTCGATGCCATACCTCCGGGCAACAGCCGACCAACACCACGCCAAGCGTCAATGCTTTGTCGGGTGGGAAGGCTTTGGACAAACCCCACGCTAACAAGGAGTCCCACATACGCAAATCATCAAAACGCCCTTTCAGGCGTTTCGATGATTTCTTTACCTAAATTAACTGGTCTTCTCCCGAGCATTATATGGATGGAGAATTGCTATGTTCCGGCATTATTTACCCGCCTGGATGCCACCGCCACCGCCGAGACGCGATGACTCGTCCATATCGCCTACTTTGCGGTATTTATGTTGCTGATGCTGACCGAACATCCATGTGACTGACAGTGTGACACGCTGGTCACGGACGGTATTGACGAACCAGCTCTTGTAACCCGCCATTAGTCCCATATCGGTCGAACTGAAACGCATCGAGCGCGTCAGGTCTTGAACATTAAGATTGAATATCAGTCCTTTCTTCATCCACATCTTACGCACACCGAAACTCAGGTAATAGGTACTTTCCTGACGGTCGTAACCTGTCGTCATCGGGGACGACCAGTTGCCGTCGAGTGTCATAATCCAGTCTTTGGGCAAGTAGGCTGACAGGGTGCCGCCCGCATAGCCGTAGTGGTTGCCTAACTGATAAGAG
>JAGCWE010000071.1 GCA_017962005.1 Paludibacteraceae bacterium
ATGACGCGGGATAATATCCCGCATAAGAAACGAAGTCACGCGGAGAGCTAGAAAATCCGGAAGATCCAGACCGCTACGCTATTCCGGAAAACAAAGCGGGATAAGAACAACGGAATCCTGAAGGAGAGGCAAAAGAAAAGAAAATAGGCAATGTGGTATTAAATATACTTCATATTTTTGCATATTTTGTTAAAAATATTAAATATACTTCATATTTTTGCGCCAAAATCTTGCACATTTCGAAAAATTGTTGTACCTTTGCGCCGCAAAGGTATTTTTAATTATGATAGAAGTTAAAGACATATGGAAGTCGATTGGGGATTTGCAGGTGTTGAAAGGTGTGAATCTGACGGTGGCGAAAGGGGAGATAGTGGCTATTGTGGGTAAGTCGGGCGCCGGCAAGACAACGCTGCTGCAGATCATCGGGACGCTGGACAAGCCGACGAAAGGGGAGATAACGGTTAACGGTGAGCGGTTATCGGTGAAAGGAGAAAAGGAGTTGGCGGCGTTCAGGAACCGGCATATAGGGTTTATATTTCAGTTCCACCAGTTGCTGCCTGAGTTCACGGCGCTGGAGAATGTGTGTATTCCGGCGATGATTGCCCGTGAGAAAGAGAGCGAGTACATGCCTCGTGCGGAGAAGCTGTTGCGCGATTTGGGTTTGGGCGACCGAGTGCATCATAAGCCGAATGAGCTTTCCGGCGGTGAGAAACAGCGTGTAGCCGCAGCCAGAGCGTTGATGATGAGTCCTGATATAATCTTAGCGGATGAGCCGACGGGAAGTCTGGACACGCAGAATAAGAAAGAGTTGAGCGAGTTGCTGCTGAAGTTGCGAAAAGAGTACGGGCAGACGATATTGCTCGTGACGCATGATAAGGAATTGGCGGGGATGGCTGATCGGGTGATAGAAATCAAAGACGGAATTATTTCAAATTTATGATTTCAAATTTCAAATATACTATTTTATTGTTCACCTGCGTTCTCTTGCTGACTGCTTGTCACAAAGGACGTAACTATTTCCCAAAGAACATCGAGACGGAGCAGATAGAGTTGGTGCGGTTTGACAAGGCGCTGATGAATGTACAATGTGACAATGTACAAGGTACAAAGGATGATATACATGTGTTGTACGACAAGTATCCGGTGTTTATGCCGCTGTGGGTGGAGGATATATTGGGTATTCCGAGTGCGGACACAACATATCTGACGGAGGCGTTGCCGGCTTTTCTGAACGACACCTTGTACGGCTTCAAAGAGACGAACAAGCGGGAACAGGAGGTTTTTGCGGATGTGAGCGATATAGAGGCGGAGTTGAGTAGGGCTTTTGCGCGGATCTGTTGGCTTTGGCCCGAGACGGAAGTGCCGACCTTGTATTTGTTTATTTCGGGCTTCAATGCGCCTATTTATTTCGGCGAGGAGTTGATAGGAATCGGTGCGGACATGTATCTGGGCAGCGATTATGAGTACTACAACCGCGTGGTGTATGACTACCAAAAGCGGACGATGCGCAAGGAGTGTATTCCGGTGGATGTGGTGAGTGCGTTCCTGTTCCGAACGATTCCTTACACGAGTACCAAGAGCCGCTTGCTGGACCAGATGATCTACCGCGGAAAAGTGATGTACCTGACGGCACAACTATTTGACAAGTTACCCGGGTACGAGGTGATGGGTTGGAGTAGGGAGCAATGGGATTGGTGCGTGAAAAACGAGGAGGCTATCTGGCACTTGGTGATGGACAAGCGCGATTTGTTCAAGACGGAGAGTCTGGTGTTGACGGGCTATTTGAACGACGGGCCGTTCACGTCGGAGGTGTCGCAGGACGCGCCAGGGAGATTGGGAATTTGGCTCGGCTGGCGGATTGTGGAGTCGTATATGGCGCACAACGAGTCGGTGACGCTGCAAGAGTTGATGGCGGAAGGGGACGCGCAGATGATTTTGGAAGAGAGTTATTACAGACCATAATATAAAACATTCGGCGATATGAAAAAAGGATTGATCGGGGTTCTCGCGATGATGCTATTGGTTAGTTGCGGGAAAAAAGTGGATTATGCCACAACGGTGGGAACGATAGAACGGGACACGTTGTTGGGCGTGCCGTGTTGCGTCTATTTGCCTTGCGCTTACGCGGAACGGGCAGCGAAAGAGACGTTCCCTGTGTTGTATCTGCAACACGGTATGTATGGTTCGGAGGACGATTGGAGTGTGCAAGGATTTCTGCTGCAAGGTATGGACAGTTTGCTGAAAAACAGGGCTGTACGCGAGATGGTGGTAGTGATGCCGGACAATTTTCTGGGCAGTCTGCCGTTGAAGGACCGTCAAGCGCTGATGGAGGCACCGAATGTGACACCTGAGGGCGAGTCGTTTGACACAGAGAAGGGCTCGGCTCATTGGCGTAAACTGACGTGGGAACAAGAGCGGGCTTACGAGATGTCGGGTTATTGGGAGAGCCATTTTGCGGAGTTCATGGAGGCCGTGGAGAGTCGTTACAGCGTGCGCAAGGATGTGAACGGACGGGCTATAGCCGGACTTTCGATGGGCGGATACCATACACGGCAAGTGTCGCAATATCTGCCCGGACGGTTTGGGTATATCGCCCTTTTCTCGGCTTTGGTGACACCTCCATACAGCTTGGAAGGGAACGAGAAAGCGCTTTATTGGATAGGTATCGGCAACGAGGATTTTTTGTACGCACAAGCGCAGGAGTACCGTCGCTGGTTAGAGGCTAATCATCACGAATACACGTATTACGAGAGTGCCGGCGGACATACATGGCCGAATTGGCAAGACTATATCTGCCGTTTCTTGCCGTTGCTTTTCAAATGATATGAACAGAGAAGATTTTGCTATATTGCGCGAGGAGGTTCATGGTCGGCCGTTGGTTTATCTGGACAATGCGGCGATGAGTCAGAAGCCTCAGCAGGTGATTGATGCGATCGTAGAGGCGTACAGCAAGTGGAACAGCAATATCCACCGCGGCGTTCATCATCTGAGTCAGTTGGCGACAGCGCATCATGAGGAGGCACGCAAGACTGTTGCGGCGTTTATCGGGGCCCAAAGCAGCGATGAAATCGTGTTCACCAAGGGCACGACGGACAGTCTCAATGCGTTGGCGTTTTCCCTTGGGGAATGGAAAATGGACAATGGAAAATGGAAAATCTGTGAGGGCGACGAGATCATCATCAGCGGGCTGGAACACCATTCGAACATCGTGCCCTGGCAGATGTTGTGTGCGCGCAAAGGAGCTACGCTGCGGCATATACCGTTGCGGGAAGATTTGACGCTGAATATAGAGGCTTTTGCAAGGATGCTGAGCGAACGGACGAAACTGGTGAGTGTGGCGCATGTAAGCAATGTGTTAGGTACTATTCAACCCGTGGAACAAATCATTGAAATGGCACATCAGCAGGGTGCTTTGGTGTGCATCGACGGGGCGCAGAGTGTGCCGCATATGAAAGTGGATGTGCAGGCATTGGATTGCGATTTTTTGGCGTTCTCGGGGCATAAGATGTATGGTCCGACGGGCATCGGCGTACTATACGGCAAGCAGAAATGGCTGAAACAGTTACCTCCTCACGAGGGTGGGGGCGAAATGATTGAACACGTCTATTGGGATCACACAACGTTCAATGAGTTGCCGTATAAGTTCGAGGCGGGTACACCCAATTTTGTAGGCAGTTATGCGTTGCAGCGGGCGATAGAGTATATGCAGGGCCTTGGTTTGGAGGCCATTGAAGCACATGAACGGGAACTGACGACCTACTGTGAGCAATTGCTGAGCGAGATGCAAGGCGTGAAAGTATATGCGGCAGGGCAACCGAAAGCAGGGGTGATCAGTTTTAATCTGACGACAGACGATGATGGCACGATTCACCCGTTCGATGTAGGCACATTGTTGGACCAGCAGGGTATAGCTGTTCGGACAGGACACCATTGTGCAGAGCCGTTGATTCGTGATTTGGGGCTGTCAGGAACGGTGCGCGTGTCGTTCGGACTGTATAACGACAAGCGCGATGTGGAGGCATTTATACAGGCGCTGAAACGGGCACAAAGTATGCTGATGTGATATGCGGTTGCTCAGTATTTTCTTCATTATTATCGTCAATTACAATGTGGAGAACTTGTTTCATCCCGCTCATGACAGTGTGTGGGTGGATAGCGCTTTAGTGGAGAAAGATGATTGGGAATGGACTCCGGAAGGAGAGCGACGATGGACCTATACGCGTTATCAGCGGAAGGTGGAGAACATAGCGCGGGTGTTGACCAATATTGGCGAGTGGGATGGGGTAGATATAGTGGGAATGGAGGAAATAGAGAACGCCGAATGTGTCCGAAGACTGTGCGAGAGACTGCGGCGAGGAGAATACGATTTTGTGCATTACGAGAGTCCGGACAGGCGAGGAATAGATGTAGCGTTCGTGTATAAAAAAGCAAAGATTTCTCCGATTTCATCGAGACAATTGAAAGTGGATTTAGGGGAAGAAACGACGCGGGATATCCTCTATGTGTGTGCGAGTGTAGACAGGATGGATACGATTCATTTCTTTGTTTGTCACCTTCCGAGTCAGCGAGGCGGAGCTGCAACCAGTGCCTGGAAAAGAGAGGCAGCCAAAAAAGTGCTGCAGCAAGCCGTGGATTCGGTCTTGGCAGAGGATCCGGAAGCCAAGATAGTGGTGATGGGCGATATGAATACTTCACCTAAAAACGATATCACCGGTTTGAAAAATCGAATGATAAGTACAAAGGGACAAAGTACAATGTACAAAGGGACACATAAGTACCAGGGCCGGTGGACCTGTCTGGACCAGTTTTATGTATCGGCAGCGCTGGACAGCGTGGCTAAGGTGCGCATTTATGATGCGGAGTGGATCATGGAACCTGACGAAAAATACTTAGGGCTGCGGCCTAAGCGCACATTCAACGGTTTTCGCTATCAGAAAGACGGATTTTCGGACCATTTGCCGATTGTGATGACGATTCCCTGAGTTATAGTTGTCCGGCTTCAACGAGATTGATGATGCGCTCGGTGATACGATCCTTATCGCTCGCATCGTACTCTTCTTTCAGGTCGTTTTTGAATAGTTTGGCCACAAACTGCCAAAAATTAGCAGAGGCTTTGCCTTTGTATTTCTTAATGAGTTCGTAACTCGTTTTGTCCGTCTCGCGATCCATCAGCTTCATCAGCATCATACCTTGCGAGGCGTACATATTCCGGAAGTCTTTCTCGTATTTTTTGTACAACTGCCGCTCGAACGAACGCCACCATTTGCGGCGCGATTTATCATCAGGCAGTTTGGCCAGTTCCTCGTCGGCGTAGGCCATATCTTTGTTGATCATCTTGGCGTAAGGCAGACATTTTTTGACGTCCCGCACGGTGCGCCAATAGAATTTCTCTTGCGCGCGGTTCTTGAATTTCATGGGAGGATAAACCCACACATCATGCAACCACGCCATATATAGTGTATCGCCGTTTTCGATGCGCAGCAGACAGGAGTCCATGACGTTCTGCGGCGTCCGCGTGGGAACAGACACCTTTTGAAAATCGACAGCAAGCACAGAGGTACTTGCTGCCAAAAGGAGTGCTATGTGCAGTAGTCGCTTCATGCTAATAGGCTACTGACAAAAAGTGTGCCATTAGTAATTGAGCGCAAAGACCACGCGTCCTGCAGAGGGCTTGCCGGTGACCATACAAGTACCCGGCTCGTTGTGGTATCCGGGCAGGTCAGCCAACGGAATACAACGGATAGTAGCCTTGGTCTCATCCTTGATGCGCTGCTCTGTCTCGGCTGTTCCATCCCAGTGTGCCAACAGGAATCCGCCTTTCTTGAGTTCCTCTTTGAACTCGTCGTAACTGTTTACCTCGCGGGTGTTGGCAATGCGGAAATCAAGTGCTTTCTGCAGCAGGTTCTTTTGTATCTCTTCGAGCAAGGCTTGAACGCGCTCCACGATGCCTTCGAGCGACACCGTCTCTTTGGTCTGCGTGTCACGACGGGCTATCTCAATCGTTCCGTTCTCCAGGTCACGGCCTCCCATGGCGAGACGAACAGGCACACCTTTCAGTTCATAGTCAGCAAACTTGTAACCCGGTGTATATTTGTCTTCCGTATCTACCTTGACACGAATACCGAGCGCCTTGAGCCTGTCGGCGATAGGATTGAGTTTATCGAGCAAAGCAGCAAGTTGTTCGGGTGCTTTGTAGATGGGCACAAACACCACTTGAATCGGTGCCAAATGCGGCGGCAGAACAAGTCCGTTATCGTCCGAATGGGTCATGATGAGGGCACCCATCAGACGGGTAGATACACCCCAAGAAGTAGCCCAAACATACTCGTATTTATTCTCTTTGTTGAGGAACTGTACATCGAACGACTTGGCAAAGTTCTGTCCGAGGAAATGGCTTGTACCTGCCTGAAGTGCCTTGCCATCCTGCATCATTGCCTCGATACAATAGGTATTGAGTGCGCCGGCAAAACGCTCGTTAGGCGACTTGACACCTTTGAGCACAGGAATAGCCATCACATTCTCCGCAAAATCCGCATAGACGTCAAGCATCTTACGGGCATAATCCTCTGCTTCCTCTTTGGTAGCATGAGCCGTGTGGCCTTCCTGCCAAAGGAACTCAGCCGTACGCAGGAAGAGACGTGTACGCATCTCCCAACGCATCACGTTACACCACTGGTTGCAAAGAATAGGCAGGTCACGGTAAGACGAGATCCAATTCTTGTAAGTGGACCAGATGATGGTTTCGGAAGTAGGACGGATGATCAGTTCCTCCTCCAGTTTGGCTTGCGGATCGACCACTACGCCACGGCCGTTCGGGTCATTCATCAGACGGTGATGGGTGACCACGGCACACTCCTTGGCAAAACCCTCTACGTGTTCCGCTTCACGACTCAAGAACGACTTGGGAATCAACAGCGGAAAATAGGCGTTTTTGACGCCTTGCTCTTTAAAACGACGATCGAGTTCCGCCTGAATCGTTTCCCAGATGGCATAGCCATAAGGCTTGATCACCATACAACCGCGGACAGCACTCTGTTCCGCCAAATCGGCTTTTACTACCAGCTCATTGTACCACTTTGAATAGTCCTCACCACGAGGAGTCAATTTTTGAAAATTTGCCATATATCGTTGACTTTTTTACTTTATTTATCGAAAGCGGGTGCAAAATTACAACAAAAAAACGACATATGCAAATTTAAGGCCTATTTTTTTGCATATATCAAAAAAAAGCAGTACCTTTGTGCCCAATTATGTACCCACAACAGATAATAGATGCCTTGCGCCATGTGCGTTATCCGGGCACAGGCAAGGATTTGGTAGAGAGCGGAATGCTGGAAGATGACATCCGTATCTCCGGTTTTGAAGTGTCTTTCTCGCTTATTTTTGACAAGGACAACGACCCCTTTATGAAATCCGTTCTGCGGGCTGCGGAAACGGCTTTGCAGACCTATGTGGACCCGAATATCAAGGCGAACATTCATGTGAAGGTTAAAGGGGAAAGGTTAAAGGTGAAAGGAGAAAGTCCCAAGATCAACGCCAAACACATCATCGCTATTCATAGCGGAAAGGGCGGGGTAGGCAAATCTACCGTAGCTGCCAATCTGGCGATTGCATTGGCGAAAAAAGGCCTGCGTGTCGGACTTCTGGACGCCGACATACACGGTCCTTCGATGCCTAAGATGTTTCATACCGAGGATTGCAGGCCCTATTCCGTGGAAGTGGAAGGCCGAACGCTGATTGAACCTATCGAGCAGTACGGCGTCAAAATGCTGTCGATAGGGTTCTTTGTGAGTCCCGAACAGGCCGTTATCTGGCGTGGCGGCATGGATTCCAATGCCATCAAACAACTGATTGAAGACGCCAACTGGGGCGAATTGGACTATTTCCTCATCGACTTGCCACCGGGTACGAGCGATATTCATCTGACGCTTATTAGTGAACTGCAACTGACGGGAGTCATCGTAATTACAACACCGCAACCTGTTGCCCTTGTCGATGCACGC
>JAGCWE010000072.1 GCA_017962005.1 Paludibacteraceae bacterium
CGATGAAGCGCGTGATGTTCATTCCTTCGAGTCCCTGCTGCTTAGCGAGGTCGTAAAGGCGGTCGCTCTCACGGTCAAGACGATGCCCCATCTGTTCAAGCATCACATAGGTATCAGCATTGAGACGAGGGTGCTGGCCGATAGTAGTCAGACAGCCGAAGACCTCGTCCATGTTGGTCATATTGAAGTTGCCGCACAAGCAGAGATTGCGTGCACGCCAGTTGTTACGACGCAGGAAAGGATGGACGAAACTGATACCGCTCTTGCCCGTAGTGGAATAGCGGAGATGACCCATATAAATCTCGCCGGCATAAGGAATACAGCGTTCAGCATCGTCGGCATCGGTAAGCAAATGGTGAGGGACAGCATCAAAACTGCGATGCACTTCACTGAAAATCTCCGTGATAGCCTGACTGCCAAGTGCACGTTCGCGGAAAAGGAACTCCTCACCCGCTTCCGCCTTCATCTTAAGGCACGCCAAACCGGCACCTTCCTGCCCGCGATTGTGCTGCTTCTCCATCATCAGATAGAGTTTGTCCAAACCGTACATCCACGTGCCATACTTCTGCTGATAATACTGCAACGGCTTGCGCAAGCGAATCATCGCTACGCCACATTCATGTTTAAGAGGTTCCATTTGGGGTTAAGGCGTTTAGGAGTTTATACGGTTCGATAGATAGTTGCGTCTCTGTCAGGTCCGACGGATACGATGTCAACCGGCACACCTGTCTGCTGCTCAATAAAGGCTATGTAGTCTTTGAGTTCAGAGGGCAGACTATCGTAAGTGCGGCAGGAAGAGATGTCGGTTTGCCAGCCCTTGAAGTCACGATAGACAGGCTCTATGGGTTCGCCCGCCGCCTCAAAGGGGAAATAGTCAATCTGCTTGCCACCCATACGGTATCCCACACAGATACGAATGGTGTCCAAACCGTTGAGTACATCGCTCTTCATCATAATGAGCGAAGTGGTGCCGTTCATCATCACTGCATAACGGAGTGCTACAAGGTCAAGCCAACCCGTACGGCGCGGACGCCCCGTAGTGGCACCGAACTCGTGACCTATCTGCCTAAGCGTTTCGCCGGTAGCATCATTGAGTTCAGTGGGGAAAGGTCCGGCTCCTACTCGTGTGCAATAGGCTTTGAAGATGCCATAGACCTTGCCGATACGTGCAGGTGCAACCCCTAATCCTATGCAGGCTCCAGCACAGAGCGTGGAAGATGATGTGACAAACGGATAAGTACCAAAATCCACATCAAGAAGCGAACCTTGTGCCCCTTCCGCCAATACCGAGTGACCGGAAGCAAGCAAGCTGTTCATCTCCACCTCGTTGTCAATAATAGGGAAGCGGCGCAATGCCATAGCCGCCTCAAGCCAAGCCGCATCGTCCACATGGTCAATGCCGAGCAAGCGCAAGTGCTGGTCGCGAAGCGCATGGTAACGTTCCTCAAAGTCGGGCAGCAACAAGTCGCCTACACGCAGACCTATACGCGAAGCCTTGTCTGTATAAGCAGGACCAATGCCCTTGCCGGTGGTGCCTACTTTGTTCTTGCCCTTTCCGCTTTCCTGCGCAGCGTCCAAGAGACGATGAGTGGGCAGAATAAGGTGAGCACGTTTGGCTATACGCAACGAGGAAAGGACATCTACACCCATCTGCTCAATGGCACGAATCTCGTCCATAAGAATAAGCGGGTCAATGACTACGCCGTTGCCGATAATGTTCTGCGTTCCCTGACGGAAAATGCCTGACGGAACAGTATGAAGTACAAAACTGCGGTCGCCGAAATAGATGCTGTGTCCGGCATTGGGTCCGCCTTGAAAGCGCGCAACCACATCATAGCGGGGAGTAAGCGCATCGACAATCTTGCCTTTGCCTTCGTCGCCCCACTGCATTCCAAGTACTACGTCTATGGTGTTCATTAGTTGAGAGTTGAAAGAAGTTCTTAAGTTTAGAGTTAAGAGTTTATGCCTACCCGATTGAAGAGATAGTCCACCTGCTTCATATAGTAATCGAGCGTGAAGCAGTCATCTATTTCCTCTTCCGTGAGCAGAGCCGTGACGGCAGGCGTATGCTTGAGGTTGGTCAGCATATCCCCACCCTCTTGTAATGTTTTCATGGCCACAGGCTGCACCATATCGTAAGCCTGTTCACGCACAAGCCCTTTGGCTATAAGCGCGTTCATTACACGCTGGGCAAATATAGCACCATGGGTAAGACCTATGTTGTGAAGCATCTGTTCGGGATAGACCACAAGGTTATCCAAGATACCCGTGAAACGCACCAGCATATAGTCCAACAACATAGTGGCATCAGGCAGGACAATACGCTCGGTAGAAGAATGAGAGATGTCGCGTTCGTGCCAGAGAGCAATGTTCTCACTTGCCGTAGCCATGTATCCGCGCATCACACGTGCGCAACCACAGATGTTCTCGGAAGAGATAGGATTACGCTTGTGCGGCATAGCCGACGAGCCTTTCTGTCCTTTTTGGAAGGCTTCTTCCACTTCGTGCACCTCCTGCCGCTGCATATTGCGTACTTCAAGAGCCATCTGCTCAAGCGTACCGGCAATGACCGCAAGCGTAGCAATGTACCAAGCGTGACGGTCGCGTCCAAGAACCTGTGTGGCAATAGGTGCAGACTCCAAACCGAGATGAGAACATACATACTCCTGAATGAAAGGCGGTATGTTGGCATAATTGCCTACCGCTCCGCTCAGTTTACCTGCCTCCACTCCTTTGGCAGCCAGTTCAAAACGCTCCAGATTGCGCTTCATTTCCGCATACCACAAAGCCCATTTAAGTCCAAACGAGGTTACGTCCGCATGCATTCCGTGTGTTCTTCCTATAACGGGCGTAAGACGGAACTCATTGGCACGCCGTGCAATAACATCCAGCATCTTGTGCAAGTCTTCACGCAGAATAGTATTGGCTTGCTTGAGCAGATAGCCGTTGGCAGTATCCACCACATCGGTAGAAGTCAGTCCATAGTGTATCCACTTCTTTTCGTCTCCGAGCGATTCACTAACCGTGCGCGTAAAAGCAACCACATCATGGCGCGTTATCTCTTCTATCTCATGAATACGTTCCACATTGAAACGTGCTTTCTGACGAAGCAAAGCCACATCCTCTTTGGGTACTATACCCAATTCCGACCATGCCTCGGCGGCTAACAGTTCGACTTCAAGATAGGCTTGGAACTTGTTGTCCTCTGTCCATATACGGCGCATCGCAGCGCGGCTGTAACGGTCTATCATAGTTGAGAGTTGATAGTTGAAAGTTGATAGAAGTTTATAGGATTTCGAGTTGGAGTTTGCTGTAGGCACGCTCAACCTTCTGCAGGGCGGCTTCGGTGGATTCAGCAGTAGCCAACAAGACACCGTAACGGCGATGTCCGTGCACTTCCGGTTTGCCGAACAAACGTAACTGCGTCCCCTTCTCTTCAAGCAACTGCTCCACTCCGTTGAAGCGTACACGGTTGGTGTCGCCCTCAATGACAATGGCTTTGGATGCAGACGGACCAAAGAAACGTATTTCCGGAATAGGCAGACCCAATACGGCACGTACATGAAGAGCAAACTCACTCAAATCCTGACTAATCATAGTCACCATACCTGTGTCATGCGGACGCGGCGATACTTCCGAGAAGATGACATCTTCACCACATACGAACATCTCCACACCGAATATGCCTCTTCCGCCAAGAGCTTCGGTAATGCGGCGTGCAATGTCCTGTGCTTTCTGCTTTGCTACAGGCGACATCTGTTGCGGTTGCCACGATTCGCGATAGTCTCCATTAACCTGATGATGACCGATAGGTTCACAAATAGTTGTACCGCCAATGTGACGGACAGTGAGCATCGTTATTTCGTAGTCGAAATGAACAAAGCCTTCCACAATAACGCGTCCTGCACCTGCGCGTCCGCCTTTCTGCGACTCCTGCCAAGCGGGTTCTATGTCTGCTTCTGTCCTGACGGTGGACTGTCCGTGTCCTGACGAACTCATAATAGGTTTGACTACACAGGGAATACCTATGTTCTTAACAGCAGCAAGGAACTCTTCCTTGTTGTCTGCAAACTGATAACGGGCAGTAGGCAGATGAAGATCCTCAGCAGCCAAGCGTCGTATCGCCTCGCGGTTCATAGTAAGAAAAGCGGCTTTGGCAGTAGGAATGACGTGATAGCCTTTCTGCTCCATTTCGACAAGCACGGGAGTAGCTATGGCTTCCACTTCGGGAATGATGAGCGTAGGCAGCTCCTCTTCAATGACCCGACGAAGGGCTTCTCCGTCAAGCATATTAAACACGTGCGACCTATGCGCGACCTGCATAGCGGGAGCATTAGCGTACTTGTCGCAAGCAATGACCTCTACGCCGTAACGTTGCAACTCAATGGTGATTTCTTTACCTAATTCGCCGCTGCCCAGTAAGAGGGCGCGAGTGGCAATTGATGAAAGGGGAGTTCCGATACTCATAATGATATGATTTTATTTAAAGATTGGTGATTCAAAATTCAAAGATTATTATATTCAAAATTCAAAGATTTAGTGTTATTTATTATTTTTGGTTCAAGTAACACTGCAAAGTGTTATGCAGCAACATGGCAATGGTCATAGGTCCGACACCACCGGGTACAGGCGTAACAAAAGCGGCTTTCTTCTCCACCTCTTCAAAGCATACGTCACCTACCAGTTTGCCGTCCTGCAAACAGATTCCCACATCAATGACCGCCGCCCCTTCTTTGACGCAACCGGCAGTGATAAGGCATGGCTGTCCTGCAGCAGAAACCAATATATCCGCCTGCTTGCAGAGGTCATGCAGATTGCGCGTATGCGAATGGGCAAAAGTAACCGTAGCGTGGCGGTCTAAGAGCATCTTGGCAACGGGTTTGCCAGCCAAGTCGCCCCGTCCGACAACCACAACCCGCTTGCCGTCTATCGTTATACCAGCCTTATCAAGAAGATATATAACCCCTTGCGGCGTACATGGACGAATACCCTGTTGTCCGCGCCATAGTCGTGCCTCATTGAGCGGGTGCAACCCGTCTGCATCTTTACCGGGGGCAATAGCCGAGATGGTTAATTCGGTATCAAGTTGTCCGGGCAACGGCAGTTGGACTATGATTCCGTCCACATTCGTGTCGTCATTAAGATTGGCAATCTGACAGCACAGTTGGTCTTGGGATACTGTTTGAGGCAGATGAACCAGCCTTGCATCCATACCTATTTGGCGTGCGGCATTGAGTTTGTTGTTCACATACTTGGCGGATGCGGCATTATCTCCCACAAGAACGATAGAGAGACAAGGCGGACGCATACCGCTTTGCCTGTATGACTCTATCTGCAGGCGCATTTCTTCGCGCAGGTCACGAGATATTTGTGTACCCGAAATAATCATATATCGTGGCGATAAAACAAGTCGTCGCAATGGATGTATTCAATGTTCCGATATACTTTCCTACGTGCTTCGTCCAGTGTGTCCGCCGTGCTGATTACCATGAGTACCCGTCCTCCATTGGTGAGCAGTTGAGTACCCTCCCGGCGTGTTCCCATGTGGTAGAGCATACCGTCGTACTGCGGGTCTATTGTGATTGCGAAGTCCTTTTTGTATCCATTCGGGTAGCCATTCGATGCCATTACGACACCTATAACAGGTTTGTCCGACCAGTGTAGAGAAGGCATATTTCCGCCTTTCGCAATGGCATAAAAGAGTTCAACGGCATCTGTTTGCAAGAGCGGCAGAACCACTTCTGTCTCCGGGTCTCCGAAGCGTGCATTGAACTCAATCACCTTGATACCGTCCTTTGTTTTCATCAATCCTCCATAGAGTACGCCCGTCAAAGGACAACCTTCACTGACCATAGCGCGGGCAGCCGGTTCAAGAATATGGTGCAGGGCAAATTCGTAATCGTCGGCAGTGATGAATGGCAACGGTGTGTAAGCCCCCATACCGCCTGTATTCAGTCCTTTGTCACCGTCAAAAGCACGTTTGTGGTCTTGTGCAAGGGGCATAGGATATACGTTATTGCCGTTAACGAAGCACATAAACGAAAACTCGGGTCCTTGCAGGAAATCCTCTATGACCACCCTACCCTGTCCGAAACGTTCGTCCAACAACATATCGCGCAAGGCTTCATCGGCTTCATCCAACGATTGTGCTATGATAACACCTTTGCCTGCAGCCAAGCCATCGTACTTAATGACAGCCGGCAAGGGACGGCTTTGTACGTAAGCGAGAGCCTCCTTGTAGTTATCAAAAGAGCGATAAGCGGCAGTAGGGATATGGTACTGCTCCATCAGCTGTTTGGCAAACTCCTTGCTCGATTCGATGCGTGTTGCCGCTTTGGTATGACCGAAAATAGTCAGTCCTTCGGCACGGAAACGGTCCACTATCCCTACAGCCAAAGCCGCTTCGGGACCTACTACGGTAAGGTCTATATGCTTTTCTTCGGCAAAACGGAGAAGGGCATCCACATCGGTGTCCTTAAAAGGCACACATTCCGCCTTCTCTGCTATCCCTGCATTGCCGGGTGCACAATAAATCTTGTCCGTGTGTCTGCTGCGCGATAGGACATCTACAATGGCGTGTTCGCGTCCTCCACCGCCTATTACGAGTATGTTCATACCTTTTTCAGCTTAATGTTTGAAATGGCGTGTGCCGGTCATCAGCATACTTATTCCCAAGTCGTTGGCTTTCTTTATGCAGTCTTCGTCACGGATAGAGCCTCCGGGTTGTACGATAGCAGTTACGCCATACCCGGCAGCAAGACTGACTGTATCATCGAAAGGCAGAAAGCCGTCACTCGCCAGAACGAGTTTATCGGTAAAGCCTGCTTCGCGTGCCTGTTTGAGTGCAATCTCCGCCGATCCGACACGGTTCATCTGTCCTGCTCCGACACCTACGGTATGACCGTCCTTGACCACCACTATGGCGTTGGACTTGACGTGCTTGACAATGGTCCAACCGAACTGCAAGTCGGCATACATATCCGCTGCGGGTTTCTTGTCCGTGACGCACATATCCGTCGTAAGCGTCTCTATCTGTGTATCTTGCTGCTGCACGAGCATACCGCCGTTAACCGACACGTACTGCATTTCCGTTTGGTTGATACGGGTCATATCCACCTCCAAGAGACGAAGGTTCTTCTTGGCAGACAGTACGGCAAGTGCTTCCGGCGTGAAAGCAGGCGCAATCACAATCTCAAGGAAAATGGGTTTCATACCAAGAGCCACCTGCCCGGTAACAGGACGGTTGCATACCACTATACCACCATAAATGCTGACCGTATCCGCTTCATAGGCTTTCTGCCACGCCTGCTCAATAGTGTCCGCGACAGCCGCACCACACGGGTTCATGTGCTTAAGAGCCACACAACAAGGTTCGGACATATCCCGAACGATACAGAGAGCAGCATTGGCATCCTGCAAGTTATTATAGGAAAGTTCCTTGCCTTGCAACTGACGTGCATTAGCCAAGGAGAACGCCCCTGCATCCTGAGCAGCATAGAAACATGCCTGCTGGTGCGGGTTCTCACCATAACGCAAAGACTGCTTCAAGTCGTATTCGAGGAAGAGTTTTTCGCTGAGTCCCGCTTCGCGGCGCATATAGGTAGCGATACACATATCGTATTCAGCCGTATGCGTATAAGCCTTTGCGGCAAGTTGAAGGCGTGTTTCGGGAGTCGTGTCGCCGTTAGTGCGTATCTCGTCCAACACTTTATCGTAATCGGCAGGGTCGCACACCACCGTTACCGAAGCGTTGTTCTTGGCAGCACTGCGTAACATAGACGGACCGCCGATGTCGATGTTCTCAATGGCTTCATCACGCGTAACATCCGCTTTAGCAATGGTCTGACGGAACGGATAAAGATTGACGCATACAAGGTCGATAAACTCAATGCCGTTCTCCTGCAATGCTTGCAGATGGGAAGGCATATCGCGTCGTGCCAAGAGCGCACCATGCACCTTGGGATGAAGAGTCTTGACGCGTCCGTCACAAATCTCGGGAAAACCCGTTACTTCACTGATACCGATGGTGTGAACACCGTTCTGTTCCAACAAACGCTGCGTGCCGCCCGTTGCAATAATCTGCCAACCGGCTTGCTGCAAACCGCTTACGAAAGGTACAAGACCTGTCTTGTCGCTTACACTGACTAATGCTCGCTTCATATTTTTATTTGCTATTCTTATTCTATCCCTATAGTATCCCTATAGTTAGTTTAGAGTTTAGAGTTGAGAGTTTAGAGAAGTGGATAGTTTATAGTTTAGAGTTGATTGTTTAAAGTTGAGAGAAGTGGATAGTTTAAAGTTGATAGTTGAGAGTTTATTGTTGAGAGAAGTTGATAGTTGATAGTTTAAAGTTGATAGTTATGAGTTTATCGTTTGGATCTCATTATTCCCTTCTATGACCTGACCGATGACCTGCGCTTTCTCGCCATGTTCGTTCAAGATACGGACTGCTTGTTCGGCTTGCTCCTGCGGCAAAGTAATGACCATACCAATACCCATATTGAAGATATTGAACATCTCACGGTGCGGGATATTCCCCCACTCTTCCAAGCAACGGAAGACAGGCAGGATGTCCCATGTGCCTTCCTGTATGCTAAAGCCCTGACCCTCACGCAGGATTCGCGGTATATTCTCGTCAAATCCGCCGCCCGTGATATGCGCTACGCCGTGCACGTCCAACTGACGGATAAGTTCCAGCACAGGACGCACATAGATACGCGTCGGAGTGAGCAGTACTTCTCCAAGCGTCTGCGTGCTGCTCAGTTCATTGTACTTGCTATTGAGATCCAGCCCTTTGTCAGCCAGTATCTTGCGCACAAGGCTGAAGCCGTTGGAGTGCACACCCGAAGAGGACAGACCGACCAAGACATCGCCCGATTGGACACGGGTGCCGTCGATGAGTTTGCTTTTCTCGACCACGCCCGTAGTGTATCCGGCTATGTCGTATTCGCCGTCCGCATACATACCGGGCATCTCGGCAGTCTCACCTCCCACAAGAGCGCAACCCGCCTGACGACAACCTTCCGCCACACCTGCTACGATGGCTTCCACCTTGGCAGGTATATTGTGCCCTAACGCCACATAATCAAGGAAGAAGAGAGGTTCGGCACCCTGCGCCAAGACATCGTTGACACACATCGCAACCGCATCAATACCTATTGTATCGTGCTTGTCAAGGGCAAAAGCAATCTTGAGTTTGGTCCCCACTCCGTCCGTTCCGCTGACAAGTACCGGCTCTTTGATATGGAGTTGCGTCAGGTCGAACATACCTCCGAACGAACCGATATTGCCCATAGAGCCTTTTCGCATCGTGCTTTGTACGTGACTTTTGATACGATGAACCACTTCGTAACCGGCTTCAAGGTTCACGCCGGCGTTTTCATAAGATTGTGCCATAATTATGGAATATTATTCAGATTCGTTTTTCTGCCACTCGTTGCAATTCGTTTATATCTCCTTGCGGAAATAACGGACAGCGTTCTCGAAGAGAGGCTGGCGAAGGTTGCCGCTGATGTTTTGGAAGATATCCTCCTCGTAGCGTTCGCTGTGTCCCATCTTGCCGAGAATCTGTCCCGTGGGTGACAGGAGTCCCTCGATGGCGTAGCAGGAACCGTTGGGGTTATAAGGCGGGCACATGGTGGCTTCGCCCGTTTCGGAGTCAGCGTAACGGAACGCCACCTGGCCGTTCTCAAAGAGTCTCTTTGCCTCCTCTTCGGTGAGGACGAGTTTTCCTTCCCCATGACTGACCGCTATGGTGTGCGTGTCTCCTGTTTTCAATCCATTCAGCCAAGGCGAAGCGGTGCCGCACACAACGGTGGTGACCATCTGCGAGACGTGGCGGTTGATGTCGTTGCGGAAAAGCGTGGACGAGTCGTCCCTCACCTGTCCGAAACGTCCATAAGGCAACAGTCCACTCTTGATGAGTGCCTGGAAGCCGTTGCAGATACCTAATATCAGTCCTCCGCGAGCAATCAGACGCTCAATAGCGGCGGACACAAGGCTGTTGTTCAGGCAGGAAGCAATGAACTTGCCGCTTCCGTCAGGCTCGTCGCCTGACGAGAAACCGCCCGCCAACATCAGAATATGGCACGCATCAATCTTCTCAGCCATCTCGCGGATACTCCGCTGCACATCTTCGGCAGTAAGGTTGCGGAACACGACTGTCTCCACCTCCGCGCCCGCAGAACGGAACGCTTTGGCACTGTCGTAATCGCAGTTTGTGCCAGGGAATACAGGTATAAAGACTTTCGGGTGCTCCACCCTGTCACCTTCGTACCTGCGCACGGGCTTTCCTGCGGCGGGCGCGGCACTCTGCACACCAACAGGCAGAATGTCTTTGTGTGACGGCTCCACCGTTAGCGGGTACAACTTGCCTATTCCAGAAGTGAGCGCCTCCAAAAGCCGACCGCTATCGAGCGTTATGCCGTTAACGACAAGACTGTCCCCTTCCGTCGTCCTGCCTATATAGCGGATGCCCGGATGCTTGCCCCTCAGGTCCCTGTCAGAAGTGAAAAGAATGGTGCCGGGGCGGTTGTCGAAGAGCAATTTCCTGTTGCAGCGGATTCTGACACCTATTCTGTTTCCGAGGCTGCACTTGACCAGTCCTTCCGCCACGCCTCCCTGTCCTACCGCCCATGCGGAACGGACGTATCCTTTCTCGGTCAGACTGCGGAGATAATCCCATGTGCGGATAAGCGCGGGCACATTGGGTGCATCGGGTTCGCCGACAGGGGAGTTATGCGGTATGATATAGATATAGTCGCCCGCCTGCTTGAATTCAGGAGAGACGGCCTGCCGCGCGTCCATAGTGGTCACGCCGAAAGCGATGAGCGTTGGCGGCACATGCAATTGTTCGAATGTGCCGCTCATTGAGTCCTTTCCGCCGATGGCAGGCAGCCCCAATTCATACTGCATACGCAAAGCGCCAAGAAGGGCGGCAAGAGGTTTGCCATAAGTCTTCGGGTCATCGGTCATACGCTCGAAATACTCCTGGAAGGAGAAACGCATCTTATTCCAACCAGCACCGGCGGCAACCGCCTTGCTGATTGCATCCACGATGGCATACTGAGCGCTGTAATAGGGGTTGCCCTGCAAGTCGGGACGATAACCGAAAGCCAACAACGATGCCGTATGTGTCAGCCCCCGAGTGGGCAGTTTCTGCAATGACACCTGCGTTTCCGTCAGCTGCGTTCTGCCTCCGAACGGCATCAAGACAGTGGAACGGCCGATGGTGGAGTCAAACTGCTCAATCATCCCTTTCTGCAGACGCACATTGGGGGAGGCAAGCATCCGGAGGAAATGGTCCTCCAGCGAGCCCGATCCAGCGGACTGCCCGATGCGGCAAATCCGTCCGGGTTTGGCTATGGCGGCATCAGCATAATGCCGCGCACCCGCGCTGTCAATGAATTCGCGGCTCAAGTCACAGACCGTTTCGCCTTTGTAGAAAAGGCGCATACGGCGTGTGCCAGTCACGTCCGCCACGTGGGTAACCTCTATATTGTCCGCCGCACAGAGGGACATAAAACGCTCCTTATCCTTCTCTTCAATAACCACCGCCATCCGCTCCTGACTCTCAGAAATGGCTATTTCGGTAGGATTCAACCCCGCGTATTTGACAGGAACGCGGTCCAGATAGATGTCCAATCCGTCCGCCAGTTCACCAATAGCCACACTAACACCACCCGCGCCAAAGTCGTTGGACTTCTTGATGAGGCGTGTTACTTCGGGACGGCGGAAGAGGCGTTGCAGTTTGCGTTCTTCAGGCGCGTTACCTTTCTGCACCTCGCTGCCGCAAGTGTCAAGCGATTGGGATGTGTGCTGCTTGGACGCGCCCGTGGCACCACCTATACCATCCCTACCCGTCCTGCCTCCAAGCAACAGGACTATATCGCCGGGCAACGGTCTCTCCCTACGTACCTGACTTGCAGGTACGGCTCCAACTACAGCACCAACTTCCATCCGCTTGGCCGTGTAGCCGTCATCGTAAATCTCCCGCACATGTGTGGCAGCCAGACCAATCTGGTTGCCATAGGACGAGTAGCCCTGCGCCGCCTTGCGCGAGATGACACGCTGTGGCAGTTTGCCTTTCAGCGTTTCGCTGACGGGCAGAAGGATGTTGCCTGCTCCAGTGACCCGCATAGCCTGATAGACGTATGCACGTCCGGACAGCGGGTCGCGTATGGCCCCACCCAGGCAAGTACTTGCGCCACCGAAAGGCTCAATCTCCGTGGGATGGTTGTGCGTCTCATTCTTGAACTGCAGCAACCAGCGACCGGTCTGTCCGTCCTCGTCCACATCCACATAGACGGAGCAGGCGTTATTCTCGTCGCTGACTTCCAAATCGTCCAGTTTGCCAATTTTCCTGAGATAGCGCGCGCCGATGGTGGCTATATCCATCAGGCAAACAGGTTTGTCCTCACGTCCTAACTCGCGGCGCATCATAGTGTAGATACGCAACGACTCATCTATCGAATCCTTGCAATAGGACGGGAGGACGCGGATGCGCCGCAACTGCGTGGTGAACGTGGTGTGGCGGCAATGGTCAGACCAATAGGTATCCAATATGCGCAATTCCGTTTCAGTGGGCTGCCTTCTCTCTTTCCCGAAATAGCGAATCACCTCGCGAAGGTCGTCCGTATTCATCGCCAATCCCCAGTCGCGGCAGAAATCCGCCGTCTCTTTTTCATTCATCCCAGTGAATCCCGTCAGGGTTTTCATCGGACGGACAGCAGCATCAAGGTCGTTGGAAAGGCGGTTGAGGTCTTTCTCACGACATTCAACAGCGTTGATATAGTAGTGGCGGATGACATTCATCTGATCGTCTGTCACCTCAGGGGCAAAAACAAGCAGACGACTG
The DNA here is from genome assembly GCA_017962005.1 of Paludibacteraceae bacterium. Taxonomy (GTDB): domain Bacteria; phylum Bacteroidota; class Bacteroidia; order Bacteroidales; family Paludibacteraceae; genus Colicola. Next base: position 12,857 of record JAGCWE010000072.1, read on the forward strand.
CTCTGAATCGTAATATCGGCATCGGGGTCAATCAGATGGACACAATCGACAGCAGACGAGGCGCGCTGGTCAAACTGACCAGGAACATACTCGACAGCAAGAAAACGACTGTCGGAAAGGTCGATGGCATCAGAAACGGTGTCTGTGACTCGTTCGCCAAATACATCATAACGACACTTGTCGAGCAGTTCGTCCGTAAAGCCGAACAGGTCATAGACGTTAATAAGACGAAGCGAGGACAAACCCAAGGCAAGGTTCTCATTCAACTCGCCCAGAAGGCTGTCGGCCTCCACGCGGAAACCAGGTTTTTTCTCTACAAATATGCGGTGAGCCTTCATACTGTGTTTCAAGAATAAAGAGTATCAGATAGTGGTTGCCAGGACTTTCTCGGTCTGCTTGCGACGGAAGTCCAGGAGGTTGTTTTTAAGCGTTTCATCACTGAGAGCCAGCATTTCGACGGCAAGCAAGGCAGCGTTCTTGGCACCGTTGACAGCGACAGTAGCGACGGGTATGCCTGCGGGCATCTGTACGATACTCAACAGAGAATCCAATCCGTCAAGCGTCTTGCTCCGCACCGGCACACCGATGACAGGCAACGTAGTAACGCCCGCAATGACACCTGCCAGATGAGCTGCTCCGCCCGCACCAGCGATAATAACACGTATGCCGCGCTCTTCGGCTGTTTCAGCCCATTCGATAAGGGCATGCGGCGCACGGTGGGCACTGATGACCCGTTTCTCCACTTCTATTCCGAAATCCGAAAGGGTTTGTATGGCGGGTTCCATCACCTCGTAATCGGAGGTAGAACCCATGATAACGGCTACTTTCATAATTTACAATTGATAAAATTGATAGTTGATAATTCTTATTCCCACTCAATCGTAGCAGGGGGTTTAGAAGATATGTCGTAGCATACGCGGTTGACACCCTGCACCTTGTTGATAATCTCGTTGGACACTTTCGCCAGCACCTCGTAGGGGATGGGATAGAAGTCGGCGGTCATGGCATCGGTTGATGTAACTGCCCGCAACGCGACAGGATTCTCATACGTGCGCTCATCGCCCATCACGCCGACACTCCGGACGGTGGACAGCAGCACAACCCCCGCCTGCCATATCTTGTCGTACAGTCCCGCTTCCCGCAGATGCCGGATGAAGATGGCATCCGCCTGCTGCAAGATTTGCACTTTCTCACGTGTTATGTCGCCGAGTATGCGCACCGCCAGTCCCGGCCCCGGGAACGGATGCCTACCAATCAGGTGTTCCGGCACACCCAGTTCGCGCCCCACCCTTCTCACCTCGTCCTTGAACAACCAGCGAAGAGGCTCGCACAGCTGCAGGTGCATATCCTTCGGCAGTCCGCCCACATTGTGATGACTCTTAATGGTCTTGCCCGTAATGTTCAGGCTCTCTATACGGTCCGGATAGATAGTTCCCTGTGCAAGCCAGCGGGCGTCCTGAATCTTCGCGGCTTCGGCGTTGAACACCTCCACGAAGTCACGTCCGATAATCTTGCGTTTCTGTTCGGGGTCAGTCACACCAGCAAGGTCACTAAAGAAGCGTTCGGACGCGTCCACACCGATGACGTTCAGACCGAGCGTCCGGTAATCGCGCATCACATCGCTGTACTCGTTGAGACGCAGCATACCGTGATCCACGAAGATGCATGTCAGACGACTGCCTATCGCACGATGAAGCAGCACCGCCGCCACCGTCGAATCCACACCACCTGAAAGCCCAAGAATAACGCGGTCCTGTCCCAGTTGCTCACGCAGTTCGTCCACCGTCTGGCTGACAAACGAAGCGGCACTCCACTCCTGACGACTGTGGCATATATCCACCACGAAATTGCGCAACAGCTGTCCGCCTATCTCCGTATGCACCACCTCGGGGTGGAACTGCACGCCCCAGACAGGGAGCGTGTCGGAGCGGTAAGCAGCAAAACGCACGCTTTCCGTGGAAGCCAGCAGATGAAATCCCTGCGGAATGGATGTGATGGTGTCGCCATGACTCATCCAGACCTGCCCGCCGCGCTCAATGCCTTTCAACAGTTCATCTTCCGAGTGAACAGTCTGCAGGATGGCACGTCCGTACTCCCGCGTGTCGGTCCGCTCAACCGTGCCACCCAGTTCGTGGCTCATCAGTTGCGCCCCGTAACAGATTCCGAGAACAGGTTTCCTGCCTATGAAAGCATTGAGATCCAGACGGAACGACTCCTTGTCGTGTACCGAATACGGCGAGCCGGACAGGATAACGCCGATAATGTCCGAATCGTCTTCGGGATACCGGTTGTAGGGCAGCACCTCGCAGAACGTGTCCAATTCCCTCACACGGCGCGCAATGAGCTGGGTGGTCTGCGAACCGAAGTCGAGTATGATGATTTTCTGCATGGTTATTCTCTCGTGTAGTTGGGTGTTTCGGAAGTGATGGTCACATTGTGCGGATGACTTTCTGTGACCCCGGCAGCAGTGATACGTACGAAGCGCGCCTGCTGCAATTCCTCGATATTATGCGCTCCGCAGTAGCCCATACCGCTGCGCAAGCCGCCCATCAACTGATAAATGGTCTCACTTACGCTGCCCTTGTACGGCACACGCCCCACAATGCCTTCGGGAACGAGTTTGCTGACTTCCTCCTCTCCTCCCTGGAAGTAGCGGTCAGCCGAACCCGCTTTCATCGCGTCAATCGAACCCATGCCGCGATAGGACTTGAACTTGCGCCCGTTATAAATGATGGTGTCGCCCTGAGCCTCCTCCGTGCCTGCGAACATCGAACCGCACATCACACAGTTGCCACCCGCCGCCAATGCCTTGACCACATCGCCCGAGTAACGGAGTCCGCCATCGGCTATGATAGGCACGCCGGTTCCTCTGACAGCAGACGCACAGTCGAAGATGGCAGTCAACTGGGGCACACCCACACCCGCGATGATACGCGTCGTGCAGATTGAACCCGGACCAATACCCACCTTCACTCCGTCCGCGCCATTCTCAACAAGGTAACGTGCCGCCTCGGCAGTAGCCACATTGCCTACCACGACATCCAAATCGGGGTACTTCCGCTTGATGGAATGAAGCGCGCTGACGATGTTCTTCGAGTGTCCGTGCGCGGAATCAAGCACCACAGCATCCACCCCTTCCGCGACAAGCGCGTCAACACGGTCCATATAGTCGGGCGTTATGCCCACTCCGGCGGCAACGCGCAGACGCCCCTGTGCGTCCTTGCACGCGTTCGGGAAATCCTTAATCTTGGTGATATCCTTATATGTGACCAGTCCCACCAAGCGCCCCTCACTGTCCACAATGGGCAGTTTCTCGATGCGGTGCTCCTGCAGGGTGTTGAGCACATGCTCGTTGCTGATGTCGGTGGTGGTGACCAACCCGTGCGAAGTCATCACCTCGGATATCTTGCGCTGCATGTCCTTCTGAAAACGCAAGTCACGGTTGGTGACAATACCTATGAGATAATGGTTCTCGTCCACTACAGGTATGCCACCGATGCGGTTCTCCTGCATCAGGCGCAAGGCATCGCCCACCGTCCTGTCCTGCGTGATGGTGATGGGGTCGTTGATCATGCCGTTCTCCGCACGCTTCACTTTTCTGACTTGTGCGGCTTGTGCGGCTATGGACATATTCTTATGTATCACGCCTATACCTCCTTCGCGGGCGATGGCTATTGCCATTTTCGCCTCCGTCACGGTATCCATAGCGGCAGACACTACCGGGATATTCAGTTCGATGTGGCGCGAAAAACGTCCGCGCAGCGACACTTCGCGAGGCAGCACCTCCGAGTAGGCAGGCACGAGCAGGACATCGTCAAAAGTCAGTCCTTCCTGCATAATGCGACTTTCCATTCGTTCCATAGGTATATAGTTTTATCAGATTCTTTCCTGTTATTTATTCGTTTTTTCTTTCCTGTCCGTACTTCAGGCTCCGTATGGAGAACAAAGCGCGTCAATATCCTCACGGACATTGACGTGTTCGGCTATCAAAAATACAAGATAATTTGCAACAAATTTCTCATACTACCTGTTTAACGAGTGAGGTTCTCGATGCGGGTCGCAAAAGTAGTGCGAAAAGGCCGCTCACGCAAAAGCTTTCATTCAGAAAAAACAACAATTTTCGGTTTGCTTACTCAAGATAACAAAAAGCGACGCAAAGACACGTGCCCCGTTTAGCAGAGGCTTACAACGTGACCGTATCCCCCTTCGCCGGGATGGATATACCGCGGAAACCGCTCTCGTACAAATGATCCTTGTAGGTCTCCGCCGCCTGCATCTCGCCATGAACGACAAACGTATGCTTCACCTTCGCGACATCCAGACTGGCGGTCAGATAATCTATCATCTCCTTATAGTCCCCGTGTCCCGAGAAGCCTTCAATGCGAGTAATCTGCGCCTTAATCTTATGGTCAAATCCGAAGATGCTAATCCACTTCTTCGTAGGATCCTGTATGCGCGCACCGAGCGATGTAGGCGTGCAGTAGCCGACAATCAGTATCGTGCAACGCGGGTCGGATATATGGTTGGCGACATGATGCTTGATCCGTCCCGCCTCCATCATACCTGAAGCGGAGATGATGATGGCGGGCGCGTCGGAGTGGTTGAGCGCCTTGGAGTCCGCCAACTTGGTAATATAATGCAGTGTATTGAAGCCGAACGGGTCAGGGTCGAAGCGCATAGTGTCCTGCACCTCCTCGTTGAGCGTGTCGGAGTACATACGGAACACCTGCGTAGCATTCACCGACAAGGGCGAATCGACATAAACGGGGATGCGCGGCAGACGACCGTCGTTGTACAACTGGTTGAGCACATAGACTATCTCCTGCGTCCTTCCGACTGAGAAAGACGGAATGATAAGTTTGCCCTGACGGTGCACACACGTGTCGTCCACAATGCCGAGCAGTTCCTCCTCGGTCACCATCTGGTCGTCGTGCAGACGGTCGCCGTAGGTGCTTTCGCAAATCAAATAGTCACACTGCGGGAACTTCTCCGGCGGACAGAGGATATAACTGTGGGGGCGGCCGATGTCGCCAGTGAAAGCGATGCGCTTCTTCTCCCCGTTGTCGTCAATGGTCAGGTTGACGATGGCGGAACCGAGCATGTGCCCCGAATTGATGAACGTGAGCATCACGCCCTCGCAGACACGGAAGGGATGGTTGTAATCCACCGTCAGGAACAGACGCATACACCGTTGCGCCTGGTTGGCATCGTAGAGCGGTGTCACCTTGGGCTGGTGGAGCCGGTCCATCTTCTTGTTGTACCAACGCACGTCCTGCTCCTGTATATAAGCAGTGTCGAGGAGCATCAGCGCGCAGAGGTCGCGCGTAGCCGGCGTAGAAATGACCTCACCCCGGAATCCCTGACGATAGAGATAAGGTATCAGCCCGCTATGGTCGATATGCGCGTGGGAAAGAATGATATAGTCAATAGAGGCAGGATCGAAACCGAGGTCGCGGTTGGCGGCATCCGTCTCCATCCCCTTACCCTGGTACAGACCGCAGTCAAGGAGTATGCGCTTTCCCTTCTCCGTTGTAATCAGATGCTTGGAGCCAGTCACCTCCTGCGCCGCTCCGAGAAATTGGATAGTCATAAGGCGATGCTATTCGGATTTTAGATACGTTTTTCAGGTTTTGCGCCGCAAAAGTAGTATTTTATTTGGCAGTATAAAAGAAACAAATTACTTTTGCGGCGTTTTTCCGCTGACTGCATATTTACGGCAGAACGGAAAGACGATAAATGTAGCATTGTATGGAACACAGATTTGTACAAGGCTATGATTGTTTAACAGTTTAATTCTTTTTACGGTCATGTATTTGACATCAGAGAAGAAGGCTGAGTTGTTCGCCAAGTACGGCAACGATGCCAAGAACACCGGCTCAGCAGAGAGCCAAATCGCTTTATTCACTTTCCGTATCAACCATCTGACGGAGCACCTGAAGAAGAACCGCAAGGACTTCGGCACGGAGCGCGCCCTGACAGGTCTGGTAGGCAAACGCCGTCGCATGCTGGATTATCTGAAAGCAAAAGACATCGAGCGTTACCGCGCCATCATCAAGGAACTGGGCATCCGCAAGTAAACAGAAAGCGTATGAAGCGCCTGCAACAAACGGCAGAAAAGAGTTACCGAGTCATCCTGACGGTGGCTCTTTTCTGCTTTTTTCTGACATCCTGCCGGACACATGAGCAGTCAGCCACCTCCCGGCAAGATGCGGCTGCTAACAGCCAAACGAACCCACGTACTATGAACGACGAAGCATTGACTCCCACCCTGTCGCCCGCGGAGATAACCGTAGGCCTATGGCAGAAACTCGACGACGGGCAAAAGAATGTATGGTTCTCCCCCCTCAGTCTGGCTCTGGCGATGCGCACAGTGGCTGACGGCGCGAAAGGCGAGACGCGCGAGCAACTGCGCCGCGTGATAACGGACTACGAGCTGCAGCAGACAGAGCTGATGAAGATAGCGGACGCACTGTTCATCGACCCACATGTCCCGATGGAGGCAGACTATGTGGCACGCTGTCAGGCACGAGGCGCGGAACTGTACAAACAGAAACTGACAGCCCAAGCCATCAACCAATGGGCAAGCGACCACACGAACGGCAAAATCAACCACCTATTCGACGACCCGATGCCAAGCCGCCTGAAGATGGTGATAGCCAACGCCGTCTGGTTCTATGCCGAATGGGGCGAGCCGTTCAACGAGCGCGCCACACGCGAGGACACCTTCTACCTTTCCCCGCGCCCGAACAGCGAACACTACACCACCGTGCAGATGATGCGCCGGAAGGACCACTTTTCCTACAAGAAGACAGACGAGGCAGAAATAATCACCATCCCCTACAAAAGGATGGACGACGGACTATACTTCAACATGACCATCGTGCTGCCCCGCGAGGGACTGGCGGCAAGCGACCTGCTCAAGAACCTGACAGCCGAGCAAATGGACCAATGGCTCAGCAGCAACGACAGTAGGAAAGTGATTCTGCGCGTACCGAAAGTCAAACTGTCGTACAACCGGTAGCTGACCGACGACCTCAAAGCCTTCGGCATCACACTCCCCTTCACACCCGCCGCCGACTTCAGCGGGATGAGCAATATGCCGCTATGCATCGACATGGTAAAGCAGTCCACCTACCTCGACATGAACGAGTACGGCACGGAAGCAGCCGCTGTCACCGTAGCGGCAATGAAACTGGGAGCCGCCCTTCATGAGGACCCGCCCGTAGAGATGACCGTCAACCGTCCCTACCTGCTTATCCTCCACGAACGGAAAACACCCGTCTTTGCGGGCATCATCCATAACCCTAACAAATAACCAAGACCAATCACACCAACGATATGAGCACCTATCACTATGAGCCGATGTTCCAACTCGGCAAAGACGAAACCGAATACTACCTGCTGACCCGTGACCACGTGTCCGTCAGCGAGTTTGAGGGCAAGAAGATACTGAAAGTGGAAGCAGAAGGCCTCCGCCGTATGGCAGAAGCTGCTTTCCACGATGTCAGTTTCATGCTGCGCCGCTCACACAACGAGCAAGTGGCGAAGATTCTGCGCGACCCCGAAGCAAGCGACAACGACAAGTATGTAGCCCTCACTTTCCTTCGCAACGCCGAAGTGGCAGCCAAAGGGCAACTGCCCCTCTGTCAGGACACCGGCACCGCCATCATCCACGGCGAGAAAGGACAACAGGTATGGACGGGCTATAACGACGAGGAAGCACTGAGCATGGGCGTATATGACACCTACACGCAGTGCAACCTGCGCTACTCGCAGAACGCCCCGCTGACCATGTACGACGAGGTGAACACCAAATGCAACCTGCCCGCGCAGATTGACCTTGAGGCGACCGAGGGCGACGAGTACCGGTTCCTCTGCGTGACCAAAGGCGGCGGCAGCGCGAACAAGACCTATCTGTACCAAGAGACCA
>JAGCWE010000073.1 GCA_017962005.1 Paludibacteraceae bacterium
AAGACGGCAAAGTCTTCAGACCATGCGCGACATGGGTATCAACCCCTACCCTGCGCAGGAATATGAGGTGACCGGCTATTCGACCGACATCAAGTCTGCATTCGAAGATGATAACGAGAAGGCACAGTGGCATACCGGTTCGCCAGTGCGGATAGCGGGCCGCCTGATGTCGAAACGCATTATGGGTAAGGCCTCATTCATTGAGGTGCAGGACTCCAAAGGACGCATACAGGTGTATGTGAGCCGCGATGACATACAAGAACCCGTTGCCGAAGGAGAACAACCCGCTACCATCGGGCAGCAGATGTACAACGTGGTATTCAAGAAACTGCTTGACATTGGCGACTTTATCGGCATCGAGGGGTTTGTATTCCGCACACAGATGGGCGAGATTTCCGTCCACGCAAAGAAACTGACTGTGCTCTCAAAGAGCCTGCGTCCGCTGCCAATCGTCAAATACAAGGACGGCGTGGCATACGACGGATTCAACGACCCGGAGCAGCGGTACAGACAACGGTATGTGGATCTAGTGGTGAACGAGGGCGTAAAAGAGACATTCCTGAAGCGCGCCACCATAATCCGCACGATGCGCAACTTCTTCGATGAGGCGGGTTACACAGAAGTGGAGACCCCCATACTACAGCAGATTGCTGGTGGCGCTACAGCGCGTCCGTTCATCACACACCATAACACATTAGATACGGACATGTACCTCCGTATCGCCACCGAACTGTACCTCAAACGTCTTATAGTCGGCGGTTTCGAGGGCGTATACGAGATAGGCCGCAACTTCCGCAACGAGGGCATGGACCGTTCGCACAACCCCGAGTTTACATGCATGGAATTGTATGTGCAATACAAGGACTACAACTGGATGATGTCGTTCACGGAACGTCTGTTAGAACGCATCGCCATCGCATGCAACGGCACGACCAAAGTGAAGATGGGCGACAAGGAGATTGACTTCAAAGCCCCTTACCGCCGTCTTCCTATCCTTGATGCCATCAAAGAACAGACGGGCAAGGACGTGGAGCGGATGACAGAGGACGAACTGCGCAACTTCGCCAAGTCACTCGGCGTGGAAGACACGGAGAAAATGGGCAAAGGCAAACTGATAGACGAGATTTTTGGCGAAACATGCGAAGGCAGCTTCATTCAGCCGACGTTCATCATCGACTACCCCATCGAGATGTCACCGCTGACAAAGATGCACAGGACAAAAGCGGGTCTGACCGAACGGTTTGAGCTGATGGTCAATGGGAAAGAACTCGCCAATGCATACAGTGAACTGAACGACCCGATAGACCAGTACGAACGGTTCGTAGAGCAAATGAAACTGGCAGACAAAGGCGATGATGAAGCGATGGTGATTGACCACGATTTTATGCGTGCCCTCGAATATGGTATGCCTCCTACCTCGGGTATCGGCATTGGTATCGACCGTCTGACCATGCTGATGACCGGGCAGCAGAGCATCCAGGAAGTGCTACTGTTCCCCACGATGAAACCCGAAGCGAACTGACACTATGGAAAAACGACATATAGCGATAGTGGGCAACGGTAGCTGGGCCACCGCACTGGCAAAGATAGTCCTTCACAACGAAGAAAAAATCAACTGGTTCATCCGCCGCCAAGAAGCCATTGACGAGTTTCAGAAGACTGGCAAGAACCCCGGCTACCTGACTCAGACGCACTTTGACGTGAGCCGCATCCAGTTCACCTCGGACATCAACGAGGTTATCGCCGCCTCGGACGTTCTGATAATAGCTATCCCATCCCCTTATCTGAAGACCACCCTGAACAAAGTCCGTCGGTCGTTGAGAAGGAAAACAGTGATTTCTGCGGTGAAGGGAATGATTATCGAAGACAACGTGACCGTCACGGATTATTTCCATTTCCATTTTCTCATACCCGATGAGCAACTGGCAGTGATAGCCGGTCCGTGCCACGCGGAGGAAATAGCGCTGGAGCGTCAGAGCTACCTGACCATAGGCTCCACATCCAGCGAAACCGCCTCTAAAGCGGCTGCAATCTTCCACACACCCTACGTCCACACCACCACAAGCGACGATGTGGAGGGGTTGGAATACTCGTCGGTGATGAAGAACATCTATTCGATAGCCTCCGGCTTGTGTCACAGCTTGCGCTACGGCGACAATTTCCAAGCGGTGCTCATTTCCAACGCCGTACAGGAAATCCAACGCTTTGTGGCAGCCAACAACGGAATGCCCATCAACATCGACGCGTCCGGCTACCTAGGCGACGTGCTGGTGACATCTTACTCCAAGTTCTCCCGCAACCGCCAGTTCGGTCAGATGATCGGGATGGGCTACTCGGTGCGGGCGGCGCAGATAGAGATGGAGATGGTGGCGGAAGGCTACTACGGCACACGCTGCATCCACGAGATGAACAAGAAGCAGCACGTCAGCCTGCCAATTGTGGACGCCGTCTATGATATCCTGTACAATTTCCAGTCGCCGTCACTGGTCATAAAAGAACTCACACAAAAACTCAAATAACCTGTACTATGAAAGACATCCGCTTCACATACTCCCATGCGTTAAACACGCACGAGTTGCAACAATATAAAGAAGAAACACAGTCGGCACTGCGCACCTTGACAGAAGGCACAGGCGCAGGCAACGACTTTATAGGCTGGCTCAGTCTGCCAAAGGATATCCGTAGCCAAGTCAGTGCCATACAAAAGACAGCCGACCGGCTCCGCAACCAATGCGACATTATAGTCTGCGTAGGGATAGGCGGCTCATACCTTGGAGCGAAAGCCGTGATTGACGCCCTGTTGCCATCGTTCGCATGGTTGGAAGATAGGAAACCGCAGATTGTCTATGCGGGCAATAACATAGGCGAAGACTATCTTTACGAACTGCAAGGACTGCTTCGCGGCAAAAATTTCGGCATCATCTGTATTTCCAAATCGGGAACAACAACGGAACCCGCATTGGCGTTCCGCTTGCTGAAAATACAGTTGGAAGAGCAGGCAGGCAAAGAGACCGCCCGCGAACGCATAGTCTGCATCACCGATGCGAAAAAAGGCGCATTGCGCACACTCGCAACCCAAGAGGGATACGACACATTCGTCATCGAGGACAACATCGGCGGACGTTTCTCGGTACTCAGTCCGGTCGGTCTGTTGCCTATCGCCTGCGCCGGCTTGGACATCAACGCACTGTTGGACGGCGCGGAAAGGGTGATGGACGTCTGCACGACGGCTGACTTTGCGGACAACCCTGCCCTGCTTTACGCTGCATCACGTAACCACCTATACAGACAAGGCAAGAAAATTGAACTGCTTGTCAACTACCATCCCAAACTTCACTACGTGAGCGAATGGTGGAAACAACTCTACGGAGAGAGCGAAGGCAAAGAGAACAAAGGCATTTTCCCTGCATCAGTGGATTTCACAACCGACTTACACTCTATGGGGCAATATGTACAGGAAGGCGAACGTCACTTGTTCGAGACCGTCATATCAGTAGCAGAACCCAACCACAAATTAGTTGTTCCGAGCGACGAGGCTAATTTGGACGGACTGAACTTCCTTGCGGGCAAACGCGTGGACGAAGTGAACAAGATGGCTGAATTGGGAACCCGCTTGGCTCACATGGACGGCGGAGTACCCAACCTGTTGATTGAGTTGCCGAAACTGAATGAATATGCTCTCGGTGAACTGATTGCGTTCTTTGAAGTAGGTTGCGGCGTATCTGGCTATATGTTAGGAATCAATCCGTTCAACCAGCCCGGCGTAGAAGCGTACAAGAAAAACATGTTTGCTCTGCTCCACAAGCCTGGCTACGAAGAAGCCACCGCCGCCATTGAAAAAAGGATACAGAAACAAAACTGACACACCGTGAAACAGTTACTGAATAATAAAGTAGCCCTCATTACAGGTGCCGCACGAGGGATAGGCAAGGCCATTGCACTCCGCTATGCGGAGGAAGGCTGCCAAATAACGTTTACCGACCTCGTTATCAACGAGCAAGCGGAAGAGACTCGTCAAGCCATTGAAGCAAAAGGTGTTATGTGTCGTGCTTATGCGGGCAATGCAGCCGACTTTGACGAGACGCACAAGGTTGTGGAACAAGTGCTGAAAGACTTCGGACATATTGATATTCTGGTGAATAACGCCGGAATCACCAAAGACACACTGCTCTTGCGAATGACCGAGCAGCAGTGGGATGCCGTCATCAGTGTCAATCTCAAGTCTGCTTTCAACTTCATCCACGCCGTCACACCTTATATGATGCGCCAACGGAGCGGCTCGATAATATCGATGTCATCCATTGTAGGCATATACGGTAATGCCGGGCAGGCTAATTATGCCGCATCAAAGGCCGGTATCATCGCCTTGACTGAGACAACAGCCAAGGAGTTCGGAAGTCGCGGAATACGGGCAAATGCCATCGCTCCAGGCTTTATAATGACCGATATGACCGCCGCCCTGCCTCAGGCGACACTAGATGAGTTCATCAGCCGTATACCGATGCGGCGTGGCGGCACGCCCGAAGAGATAGCCAATGTCGCACTCTTCCTCGCCAGCGACCTGTCGTCCTACGTGAGTGGACAAACGATTCAGGTGACTGGAGCAATGTAGAAGTAGTAAAAAAGAATTTCAAAAGTCAAACAGTTAATAGTATTGTGAATATGAAGAATATGAAACTGCGTCTTATCGTGATGAACTTCCTCGAGTTCGCTGTATGGGGAGCGTATCTGACGAGTATGGGACGCTATCTGGCAGAACACGGACTGGCAAGTTATATTGGCTGGTTCTACTCCGTACAAGGTATAGTCAGCTTGCTGATGCCCGCGCTGATGGGCATAGTCGCTGACCGCAGGATTCCTGCACAGAAACTGCTATCGCTGTGCCACGCTCTGGCGGGTGCTTTTATGATTTCCGCCGGACTGTACGGAGTGTCGGCGGGCGCGGACGTACAGTTCCCGCTGCTATTCACATTCTACACCTGTTCGGTGGCGTTCTATATGCCCACAATCGCGTTGAGCAACTCGGTGGCATACATATCGCTGGGCAAGGCGGGACTGGACACGGTGCGCGACTTCCCCCCCATCCGCGTGCTCGGTACGGTGGGCTTCATCGTGACAATGTGGGCGGTTGACTTGTTAGGATTCCAGAACACACCATGGCAGTTCATGGTCAGTGGCGGATTAGGTATCGTGCTGGCGCTCTATTCGCTCACACTGCCCGAATGCGAGACAAAGAAGGACGTTCAGCCCAAGTCGTTTGTGGAAGCAATGGGCTTGCAGGCGTTCAGTTTGTTCCGTCAGAAAAAGATGGCAGTCTTCTTCATTTTCTCAATGCTTCTCGGCGTGAGTCTGCAAATTACCAACGGTTTCGCCAATCCTTTCCTTGGCTCTTTTGCCGCCTTTCCCGAGTTTGCCAATACCTTCGGCGTACAACACTCCAACATACTAATCAGCATATCCCAGATATGCGAGGCTCTATGCATCCTTCTTATTCCATTCGTACTGAAACGTTTCGGTATCAAGAACGTAATGCTGATGGCCATGTTCGCTTGGGTGCTGCGGTTCGGTCTGTTCGGAGCAGGCGACCCAGGCAAAGGTGTGTGGATGTTCGTTTTGAGCTGCATTGTCTATGGTTTCGCGTTCGACTTCTTCAATATCAGCGGTTCGCTGTATGTGGATCAACAGACTGACCCGGCATTGCGTTCATCGGCACAAGGTATCTTTATGATGATGACCAACGGTCTGGGTGCCACCATCGGAACGCTCGCAGCGCAGGCAATTATCAACACCTTCGTCTATAACCCTGCCACCGCAGGCGCTTCAGCTATGGATATTTGGTCAGGATGGCGCACATCGTGGTTTGTCTTTGCCGCATACGCCCTTGCAGTGGCGGTTATGTTCTGGATATGCTTCCCGAATACAGAGAACCGTTCCAACCAGAAAGACGCTTGAGCAAGATTGCCACCATCGGGATGTTCGACGGAGTGCACAAAGGACATCAGTTCCTGCTCCGCGAGCTTATATCAGAGGCGCAGAAACGCTGTCTCCAAAGTGTTGTGGTCACGTTCTTTGACCATCCGCGGAACCTGCTTTCGGGTAATGCAGAGCGGCTTCTCACTACTCGCGAAGAGCGCAAGGCGTTGTTGGAGGCATGCGGTGTAGACAAAGTAGTGATGTTGGAGTTCGCGGATATTCAAAAACAAACGGCCAAACAATTTATGCGCTTTCTGCGCGAGCGGTATGATGTGACTGTCGTGATTATGGGGTATGACCATCGTTTCGGCAGCGACCGCCTCTGTTCGTATGACGATTATGCGAATGCAGGAAAAGAAGCGGGAGTAGAAGTGACACTCCTGAAAGAAGCCTCCTCGTCAATCCCCTACAATGACAACAAAGCGCATGACAATTCATCTGAAAAGCCCTACCCCATTTCCTCATCCCGAATCCGCAAGGCATTACAACAAGGACGCGCGGAAGCCGCGAACGAGATGCTGGGACGCGAATATTCCCTCTTCGGCAAGGTCGTGCATGGCAAAGGATTGGGGACACGGCTTGGATTTCCAACCGCCAACATATCACTTTCCGACCCGGACAAACTGCTTCCGAAGGACGGAGTGTATGCTGTACAAACGGAAATAGGCGGCATTCTCTATCGTGCCGTGATGAACATAGGAACAAACCCGACCGTTCAGGATAAGGAGGAACCGCGCACTTATATCGAAGTCCACGTCATTGATTTTGAAGGCAATCTCTACAACCAACTGATGCGGGTGGAGATTCTTCACCGTCTCAGGGATGAGCAACGTTTTGAATCGCTGGACGCGCTCCGCCGCCAGATTGAGACAGATATACTCATTTGTAAGAAAGACTAAAAGCAAAGAAAGTCCTCACAACAAAGCCGGCAGTTTCTGTAACTGCCGACTTTGTTTATATAGCAGCAAGTGAAGCGACAAACGACTCCCCCGCTGATGAGTCAAACGTATCCTCAAGCTTTCTTCTGACGGTTGCCGTACCGAGACAAGAACTTGTCCACGCGACCAGCGGTATCCACCAGTTTCGCCTGACCCGTATAGAAGGGGTGCGATGTGTTGGAGATTTCCAATTTGATGAGCGGATACTGAACGCCGTCAATCTCAATCGTGTCCTTCGTAGCGGCGGTAGAGCGGCTGAAGAACTGTGTGCCGTCACTCATGTCCTTGAATACAACGACACGATAATTATCGGGATGAATTCCTTTTTTCATACTGCTGAAAGAATTAATAGATTATAGCTGTTTCCATCTCAATTGTATCGCTTATTCAGCGGCAACCACCTCAAGACGGATATCAGCTTTTACCTCCCGATGCAGACGTGCGTGCGCTTCGCCTTCACCGAGTTGCTTGATGGGTTCAACTGTGATGACACGACGGTCGATTTCCATACCCTGTTCCTTGAGGGCGTCAGCCACCTGCTGAGCAGTAACTGCTCCGAAAATCTTGCCGTCCTCGTTTGCCTTAACGGCAACGCGAATAACAGTCTGTTCCAACCGTGTAGCCAAATCCTGAGCGGCAGCAAGCGCTTGTGCTATCTTGCGAGCCTGCTGGCGCAGGTTCTCGGCGTTCTGCTTCTTGTTGCTCTCGTTGGCGATGATGGCTAATTTCTGGGGGATAAGATAGTTGCGGGCATAACCGTCGCGAACTTTCACGATGTCGCTCTTGTAGCCGAGCGTATCGATGTCTTGCAAAAGAATAACTTCCATAGTCTGTCCTCCTTATTTCATCAAATCGGTTACGTATGGCAGCAAAGCCAAATGGCGTGCTTTCTTGACAGCCTGTGCCACTTTGCGCTGGAACTTAAGACTCGTACCGGTAATACGGCGAGGCAGAATCTTGCCTTGCTCGTTGAGGAACTTCTTCAGGAAATCCGGATCTTTGTAGTCAATGTAACGGATGCCGGCTTTCTTGAAACGGCAGTACTTCTTTTTGCTCTTGTCTCTCACTTGGGGAGTGAGGAAACGAATTTCATCGTTCTGTGCCATAATCAAGCCTCCTCTTCATTAACGGGTTCAACACTCTTCTTACCGCCGCGACGTTTCTCGCTGTACTGGTAAGCATACTTGTCAAGCCGCGTGGTGAGGAAACGAATCACGCGCTCATCACGGCGGAATTCGGTTTCAAGCGTAGCGATAACAGCCGGCTCAACATCAAACTGCAACAAGGAATAAAAGCCTGTCGTCTTTCCTTGGATGGGGTACGCCAATTTACGCAACCCCCACTCCTCGCACGCGATAACGGTACCGCCGTTCTGGGCGAGAAGGTCACTGAACTTGCTGACTGCTTCCTTCATCTGCGGCTCAGACAAAACGGGAGTGAGGATGAAAACAGTCTCGTAGTGATTGGTCATTTTGTGTTAATATTATTAGTTGTTAGTAAATATCATTTTTGCAACGCAACGTTCTGCAACGGCGCACAAAAACGCGCAAAATTACTGCTTTCTTTCGTACTGCCAAATAAAAATCACAAAAAATCAGCATTTTCTTGCATGAACAGCAAAGGGATAGTATTTTTGCTGCGATGTGTCAGGCATAACATATAGTATGAAATGCCAAAATACCGAACCAGCATAACAAAAATCCTCTAACCATTAAGCAATATGAAAGAATCGGCTTTACAGATAGCGCATCGCGGCTATCAACCCAAGATGCCCCGCGCCCTTCACGGCGAAGTATGCCTCAAAGAAGGCGGAAAAACAGAATCGGTGGCAGACCAGGACGCCATCAGGGAATTATTCCCCGACACCTACGGGATGCCCGTTGTAGAACTGCACAACGGACAACACATAGGGCAAAAGCCCGCACGAAACGTAGGTGTGATATTGAGCGGAGGCCAAGCACCAGGCGGTCACAATGTCATTTCGGGTCTGTTTGACGGTCTGAAACGTATGAATCCTGACAGCAGACTATACGGTTTTCTTGGCGGACCAAGCGGACTGACCGACGGCAAATACATCGAACTGACCGCTGACATCATAGACCAATACCGCAACACAGGAGGCTTTGACATTATCGGCTCCGGACGCACAAAACTGGAAGAGAAACAGCAGTTCGACAAGGGCATAGAGGTATGCAACCGATTAGGTATAACGGCCATAGTCATCATCGGCGGCGATGACTCAAATACGAACGCCTGCGTGCTTGCGGAATACTATCTGCAAAAGCAGTGCGGCATACAGGTAATCGGCTGTCCGAAAACCATAGACGGTGACCTGAAGAACACGATGATAGAAACCTCGTTCGGGTTTGACACGGCCTGCAAAGTCTATAGCGAGTTAATCGGCAATATACAGCGTGACGCCAATTCCGCAAAGAAATACTGGCACTTCATTCGTCTGATGGGACGTTCCGCCAGCCATATCGCATTGGAATGCGCGCTGCAAACCCAGCCCAACATCTGTATCATCTCCGAAGAGGTAGAAGCCAAGCAAATGACGTTAGGCGACATTGTGGAGGATATAGCCCGCGTGGTAGCAGCGCGCGCCGCAAAAGGCTTGAACTTCGGTACTGTGCTCGTTCCGGAAGGTCTGATTGAATTCATTCCCGCCATGCGCGCCCTGATACAGGAACTGAACGACCTGCTTGCTGACGGAAAAGAGTTTGACGTGAACAGACTGAGCAAAAGTGCAAAGCAACTCTACGAATCGTTACCGCAAGCTATTGCAAAGCAACTCACGATGGACCGTGACCCCCACGGAAACGTGCAGGTAAGCCTCATCGAAACAGAGAAACTGCTGATTGAGATGGTCGGCAAACGTCTGGCGGAGATGAAATCGACAGGCGAGTACACAGGCAAGTTTGCCACACAACACCACTTCTTCGGATATGAGGGCCGCTGCGCCGTACCGTCCAATTTCGATGCCGACTACTGCTACAGTCTGGGACAGACGGCAGCGGAACTGATACAAGCCGGCAAGACAGGTTATATGGCTACCGTACGGAACCTAACCCTCCCTGCAGAGAAATGGACAGCGGGCGGCGTACCCATCACGATGATGATGAACATGGAACGCCGCAACGGCAAGATGAAACCCGTGATACAGAAAGCATTGGTGGACCTGAAGGGCAAGCCCTACCAATACCTCGTTGCACACCGCGAAGAATGGGCGCTTTCCACCGACACGTATATCTTCCCTGGTCCCATACAATACTACGGTCCGTCGGAAGTGTGCGACCAACCGTCCCGCACGCTCCAATTGGAACACGAGTAGCATATCACCTGTGGTCTCACTCAGATGTCCGTCTTTCGTTCCGGCGTATTGACCGTTTTTCTTTCATGCACCTGCCTGCTGGCGGCTACCCCCACCGACAGGCAGTTGTATGAAGCTTATCTGCATGGTGATATGCAGGTCTGGGCGGACTATCTCCGTACTGTCAGTTGGCAGGACGCGGACAAGGACGAGCACAACCGTATCTTAGTATATGAATACGGGTATGTCCCTTACCTCTATTCCGTAGGCGACACGGCGCGTTGCAGAAAAGCCTGCCAAAAGTATCGGCAGCATATCGAATCGCAAAAAGAATGGATGTCAGAGGCTGAATACCAAAGCCACAGCAGTGCGGTCAGGATATATTCGTTTCTGGTGAACAAGGGCGGTATCGGCAATGCTTTATCGGGATGGAGGCTTGCCGAAAAGGCGGTACAATCGGACGCTCTCAACCCGCTGGCCTTGTATATGCGGGCTAACGTGTATTTTCATTATCCGAAATTGGCAGGAGGGAACAAGGACAAGGCCCTTCAATACTACCTTCGTGCCGAGAGGGTGATGGAAAGGGATTCTGTCTTCCGCTACCATTGGATGTATCCTGCCGTGCAACTGGTTGTGGCGCAGTGTTATGACAAAACAGGGGACAGAGCCAAGGCATTGGCGCAGTGCCGCAAGATTCTGCGGCTGCATCCTCAATTCATCTATGTAAAGGACAAATATCTACCCACTCTGTCTGAACAATAACTGTCAGTTACCGCATATCCGGGTATAAACATCCATCAGTTGCGCAGTTACATTGGCTTTGCTTGCAATGCCGACAGTATGACTGCGGATGGAATGCGAGTCATATTGTCTGAAAGAATCAGCCATTTGGTTCAGTGCATCAGCAAATGCTATAGGATTTTCCACAGGAACACGGATACCGCAGAATACGGGCAACTCGTATTCAGGAACGACCTCGGATGCCACTACAGGCAATCCCATAGCCATCGCTTCGAGTACCGCCACCGGCTCCGCCTCCACCCTGCTGCTGATGACGAACGCATCTGCTCTCTGAAGATTGCTCCGTACGCCCTCGCGACTGAGTTCGCCAGTAAAGGTGACTGTATCCTTGTAACGACAGGAATCCCACAACCGCTTGAAATCCGATGTGTCGAAATTCTCACCCACTATGGTCAGACGCACATTCTTCCTTCTGTCACAGAGCATATCCCAAGCGGACAAAAGGATATCGTAGCCTTTCTCGTGATAAAAACCGTTGACGCTGACAAACTCCACAGTATCGTTCTCTTTCTTATGCAATGACGGGCGGAAGAAATCCGTGTCAACCATATTGCTGATGACGCAGAATGGGACTTCGTGGTCACAATAGGTCTTTATCTTGGGAATCAACTGGTCGGAAACAGGAATGATGCAATCCGCCGATGAGAAACCCTCACGAAAGAAAGACTCAAATTCCGTACGAAAGAAACCGGCGGAGTAGTCAGATTTGCAGCCAAACATTCCCCTGTGCTCCGTCAAAACATAGGGTATGCCGTATTTCTTCCTGATTAGCGCAGCAGCGTAGGCAGCCCACGTGGCACTATGCGCATGAATCAAGTCGGGCTGACCGAACCGCCGGACGTACATGTCATACATCCGTAGAGTGCGCCGCGCCCATAAACGGATATTCAGCACCGTGGCACAGGGGATGGGACGGGTGAAACTGCGCAGAACGGGTATGCCGTCCTCCTCAGTGAAAAACGGGAAAAGGGCATAAGCAGCAAAATCAAATCCCTTCCATTTGTACTTATGCCAACCGAGTGTCACATTGGCGAGAATATGCACATCCACCCCTTGTTCACGGAGCGACAACGCCTGATGCCGGACAAACTGTCCGCCTTCGGGCAGATACCAGCCGGGAAGTAGCAGAACCCTCATACCTGCACTCGTTTCCAATAGTACTTGTTAGCAAGGCAAAGCGCGAACGGCAGCCATCGAGAGGTTGTATACAACCATTCGCCATTATAGGAAACCGTTGTTCCGTCTATGCCGTTCTTGAAAAGGAACAGATTGTTCTTCTGACTCTTGGACGGCGAGAGTCTGCCCAAATCGAAGCGTTTCACACCGTCTGCGGCAAGCGCATCCATCAAACCCTTATAGAGAAAGTATGAAGCGGACATCTGGCGACCTTCATCCGTGGTGAACGAATAGAGGAAACGGGCGTAATCACCACGACAGAAAACTATCCCACCTGCAAGATGACGGTCTTCCCTATCGTCCACCCAAGCCAAACGGAACTCCGGATGCGACAGGATAGCGCGCAACTGTTCCGCGGTAAGTCCGTCCCGAAAACCTTTGCGCCGTTCCATCTCGCCGTGCAGGCGGACGTAGTCGGCAAGCACTTCTTCAGACGGTGCGGCAACAGGAACGAAACGCAGTTGCGCTTCATCCGCCTTTTGCAAATTGCGCTGCCAGCTTTTGTCGAATACATACGGTCGCTCCAACGGTATCTCCTTGCTCAACGTTGTGGAGAACATACCGACGGGACGGAGAAATCCCGCCTGACGGATACCAGCTTCGTACAAGGGCGAATACAGCGAATCGGAATTAACATAGATGATATCCGCATCAGTCCGTGCGACTTGCTCGAAGAAAGCGAATACTTGTTTTTCCGTAACAGGCAGACTGCGGAAGAACTCCCCCGTAATGGTAAGCATTGTCCTGCCCCATTTGCGACTGAGCCACCCTATACAGGCTATCTGTTCGCTGACGAAACAGCGTATGTCAGCCGATTGCAGGAAAGCACTCACCCACCCTTCCGTCTGCGTATGGGAAACCCACTGCCAATCACAAGTGGAGGTAAAGAACGTATGCAGATCAACTTGCCTAACCATTTATCGCTTGCGGAAAGTGAACAGACGATAGAACCAATACGGAATAGCGAACCATCGGCGGTAGAATTTCTCGACACTGTAATACATGGAGGGGGTAGCGCCAAACTGCTTGAAATGCTTAGCGACTCCGGATATCATACTCCCTTCAAAGTCAAAGACAAGTCCTTTCTCGCGTGCAAACTTGATACATTCAAGAACAAGCAGAGCCATCGCACCGCTATCTTCGTGCTCGTGATCCTGTGCGGCGATGAGGTAGTACATCGTGCGGTTGTCCCACACAACAAACGCCTCGGCATAGAGTGCTCCGTCCGCGTTGTGGATACTGACAATCTCGCACTGGTTCTGCCTCCGCGCCTTGCGTTCCAACACAAGGAAGAACTCGCGCGAGTAACTAATCTTCCTGCGCTTGGCAGAAAGAACATCGCGATGGAAGCGGTAAAAGTCTTCGGCATTAACTTTCCCTCTTTCAGCGTGGAGCGAAAGGGCTTTCTGCAACTGCCGTTTTTTGTTGCGTGAAAAGCCGTTGATTACCTTGTCAAGGTCAGAGAGGTCCTCAAGCCTGTATGTCACCCGTTCACGCAGGCGCATCCCCTTGCTTTGGAGAACCTGCGGACAAGGATTGCCGATGGCGTAGTGCTGGTAGTAATAGTGAAGATTGAGGTCTTGGAGTTGACGGAACAGGTCATCACAAACGGTTTGCAGTGTTTCCTTATCCCACGTTGAACCGTTTTCATAAAGGAGCGACTGGTCGAGCCATATACCACCTACAGGAGTCTGCTGGGGCATCAGAATGAAGTGCATCCAATACCGTTTTCCAGTCAGATAAGGCAAGGCGGCAAGGATACGCTCACTGCGAGGCTGAATAACCAACAGCACGTCCCATCCCTTGCCCGCACAAACGGCATCAAGCCACCATGGCTGAAAGAAAACAGGTATTGCGGGTTGCTCTCCGCACCATTCGGCATATCGTTCTTTGTTGCTCATAAAGCGAAATTACTATTTGACAATCATATCCCTTTGTCTGACCGCCTCGTATAGCATAATGCCCGCCGCAACAGACACGTTCAGGCTCTCTATTGTCCCCTTCATCGGGATGCATACTTGCTCGGTGGCGAGGCGCAGATTGCCCTCGTAGATGCCTTTCTCCTCGTTGCCCATCAGGATGGCGAGAGGCAGGGTCATATCTGTTTCGGTATAGTTCCTGTCAGCGTGCTCGGTAGCAGCCACGATGGCCAGTCCGCTGTCACGCATCAGCCGCAGGGCGTTCTGCATGTTCTCCACCTTGCAGACCGGCAGCGTATGGATGGCACCCGCACTGGTCTTGACCGCATCACCATTGATGGAGGCGGAACCGCGCGTACCGATGACCAGTCCGTGCACTCCGGCACAAGCGCAGGTACGCGCTATGGCACCGAAGTTGCGCATATCCGTCACGTTGTCAAGCACCATAAGAAGAGGCGTCTCGCCTTTGTCGTAGGCGGCTTGAATAATATCCTCCACGCGATAGAACTCAACAGGCGACAGAAAAGCGATAACTCCCTGGTGGTTTCGGTCGGTGAACTGATTGAGTTTTTCCACCGGCACGCGCTGAACGGCAGTCTGCACCTCCTCAGACGTTCGGGCAAGGCGGTCCAAGAGTTGTCTGCCCAGAGCGGAAGACATATCACGGCGGATAAGAATCTTGTCGAACGTCTTTCCCGCATCAATGGCTTCGAGTACGGCGTGCAGACCGAAAATCATTTCTTTTTCCTTCACGCGTCTGGTCTCGTACGTGCGAACAGATGGATTATTCTGCATTATCGGAAACACAAAGTAAAGTTATCGGTCAGTCTTGTACGCCAGTAACAGCCTGCCAGCACACTTGCGCTGCATCAGTATCAGGCAGACATTCGAGCGCAAAGAGAGGAACAGTCTGAATCATACGCGAGATGGTCAGGTAGAGAGCGTCCATCACCTCCGGCACCACCTTGAGTCCACTGGCAGATGACAGCATATAGGCGTATGCCTCTGGCAGCCTGAGTCTCCGTGCCTTGTTATGCGGTGCCTGCGCCAGTTTGACGATAGAACCCACCTCCACGCTCACATTCTTGTAGCAGGGTGTCTTGCCACTCCATGGCGAACCATACACAATGACGCGACTGCGCCCATCCTGTTCGTAGAGACGCAATATGGGATTGTCGTCATTGAGCAGCCACGCATCGTCAAAGGCCTTGAACCATTGCTGTGCGTGGGTGGACTTGCCCGTTCCCGACTTGCCGAGGAACAGATAGCCTCTTCCCTGCCTTACAGCCACGGCAGCGTGCATCTCCAACGTGTACAGATTAGCCGTGGAGAAAGCATAGAGCAGCATCGCGGCATTGTTGATAGCGAACGTGGTCTGCGTGGTGTCAATCTCCAGCCAAGCCTGACGGAAATCTGGAGTCGTCAGCATACGGCTGCATACAGGGGCGTTCTTGCTGATTGCTATGCAGAACAACCAGTTCTGCCTGACGCGATAGACCTCTATACGCGGCATTTCATCCTCGGATGTGTCTGTATAGACATGCTCACGGTTTTCCGTGTCAAGAGGTGCTATGCCGATGGTGAGGCTGAACTGTACTTCAGACGGCGTATCCCATACGCGGAAATGCTCATAATTGGTCAAGGGTGCGAACATCTTCTCCGGCGCCTCAATGGAGAAGACGTGTTCGGCTACTCGATAATACCTGCGTTCAGCCATGTGTCAATCGTTTTTTGTGAATCCTGAAGTGCCTGTTCGCGCGTGACATCGTACTCCTCGGTGAGCCACGCAGTGAGTTTTTCCGCATCGAACGGCTGACCATCCGCCACTTTGTTCCAGAGGAATGCGGCTGTTTCGTTGAGCGTAATCATCTTGTTGAAGTTGATCTGCTCGATGCTTTCGCCCACGAGGATGTACTCATCGCCCAGCGGACGCAGTTTGAAACCTTGTTTTGCTTTCATATCAATCATTTTATTTATTATACCATTTGAGAACCGTATGCCGATAGACTTTGAGCCAGAACCACCGCTGCGGGAGAAGCAGATGCCACAATCTGCCACGTGTCAGCGGTTTGCGCCTACCCGACGGGGAGAGGATGCGCGTTACTGTGCCGATTATTTCCCTGTGTGTGCAGAACTCCTCGCCCTGCAGGTTGCCGTCGCCCATCAGGACGATATGGTCGCCGTCGATGCGGATGACACGGTGCAGCACGTAGGATGGCTGGGGCTGGCGGGGTCTGGTGACAAGAGCAAGGCATATATCCCCCACCCTGACCTGCTCCATCCGCTTGAGCAGCACAGTGTCCTTGCCGCCTTCGATATAAGGACGCATACTGACACCGGAAGGCGTGAACAGGATCTCCCTGCCTTCACGAAGGAGGCTGTCCATCTCGGGAATCAATATAGCGTTGGAAACAATATGCGGCACAGGATATTATTATCAGTTTGGCGGCAAAGATAATTCAAATAATCATATCTGACAGTATATTCATGAATTTTATTCAAATTGCGTGGTCACAATAGTAACACCGCAGAATACCGTCATTGTCGCGATAAGCGAGATGCCGTACCGGTTCAGTGGCTGTGATACAACGGTCGTTGGGACATCCAAGGGACTTTTCTTCCGCACAGACACACTCTCTGTTGCTCCGATTGGTCTCCTTCTTCCATTGCAGCAGCGTATAAATGAGTGCCATACGGACAAACTTACCGTTCTCCACCTGACGGAAATAGGCGGCGCGCGGGTCGTTGTCCACTCCTATAGTGATTTCGTTGACACGCGGCAACGGGTGCAGCACAATCATGTCCTTCCGTGCGAGTGCCATCTTCGCCTCGTCCAGGATGAACGAGTCCTTGAGCCGCTCGTACTCCTGCTGGTCGGCAAAACGCTCCTGCTGCACGCGGGTCATATACAGCACGTCTACCAGCGGCATCGCCTCTTCCAGCGTGCTGACCTCAACAAAGTTCTTTTGCCCGTCCTTCTCCAGTTCCTGCTTCATATAGTCCGGCAGCCGGAGTTCCTGCGGAGAGATGAGCACGAAGCGTGTACCCTCGTAGCGGTTCATCGCCTTGATGAGCGAGTGGACGGTGCGGCCGTATTTGAGGTCACCACAAAGACCGATAGTGAGACGGTCAAAGTGTCCTATCTCGCGGCGGATAGTAAGCAGGTCAGTAAGCGTCTGCGTGGGGTGGCTGTGCCCTCCGTCGCCCGCGTTGATAACGGGTATACGGCTGTAATCGGCAGCGACACGCGGCGCGCCCTCCTTGTAGTGGCGCATGGCAATGATGTCGGCAAAGCAGCTGACAACGCGAACAGTGTCAGCCACTGTCTCGCCTTTGCTGACCGAACTGCTACGGGCATCGGAGAAACCAAGTACCTGCCCGCCGAGTTCCATCATGGCGGACGTGAAACTCAAGCGCGTACGAGTGCTGGGCTCGTAAAAGAGCGTGGCGAGTTTCTTTCCGTGACACGATTCGGCGTAGTCTTTTGGGCGTGCAATGATGTCGAGCGCACGGTTCATCAGGAGGTCTATCTCCTCAATCGTAAGGTCTGTGGGGTCTATGAGATGACGCATAGTCAATTGAAAATTGATATTGATAATTTACTGTTTCCTCATCCAACTCTCGTCCTGCGGGTTGTCACGGAAGCGCAACAGGCGTTCCTTGTCTTCAGGACGGATGTAGTTTTCCTGCACGGCAACGTCAATAAGCGCGTCGAGGTTGCACAGGCTGTGGTTGGTCACTTGGGCGGCTGCGAGCCGGTCGGCGGCTTTGCGCATATTGTAAGTGAAGATACTAACGATGCCTAACACCTCTGCACCCGCTTCGCGCAGTACATCCACCACTTCAAGACAACTGCCCGCCGTGGAGATAAGGTCTTCAACCACCACCACTTTCTGTCCTTTCTCCAAACGCCCTTCTATCTGGTTGCCGCGTCCGTGGTCTTTCGCACCGGAACGGACATACCCCATCGGGAGATTAAGTTTGGTGGCAGTAATGGCGGCGTGGGCGATGCCAGCCGTGGAGGTCCCCATCAGAATCTCCGCGTCGTGATAACAGGTGCGGATAAGTTCCGCCAGTCCGTTCTCCACGTCCTCGCGCACTTGAACATCGCTCAGGGTCAGACGGTTGTCGCAATAGATGGGACTCTTGATGCCGCTCGCCCAGGTGAACGGCTCGTCAGGTCTGAGGAACACCGCCTGAATGGAAAGCAGGTCGTGTGCAATAATTGATTCCGTATTCATAAAAGTATTATTATATTGTTTTTAAAGTTGAATATATGCATGTCGGGTTTGGAAAACGAATTATATATACCCCTCCATAATATAGCAAAAAAACAGGCCAAATCTATCACCTAAAAAGCAACTTTTTTTCAAAAAAATGCATTTTCTTTATAACAGGCTTATTATCAGTCGGCATTGTCATGCTCATTGAAGCACGTCCTTGTACTCGTCTTTGCCGTACATCAAATTCCGGGCATAGGAACACTGAGGAGTGATTCTCATACCACGTTCACGAGCCGCCTCAATCACCTTTTCGACCAGTCTCCTGGCAATTCCCCTCCCGTTATACTCAGGACGGACACCAGTATGCGAGATAATCCACACGTCGGTTCCCGCCGGACTGTACTGACATTCGCCTATCATCGTGTCACCGTCAAACGCAACGGCCTGCCGTTCCGACTCCTCAAACACGATGCGGACAGCATCCTTGAGTTCATACTGCAACGCCTTAGACGGACACCGGTCAATGACAGCGGCAATCTCCCCTGCATCCGCCTGCGACAGGTCTATCCACGGGCGGCGTCCCACCTCGAACACCTTGCCGTTTCCAAGCACACACTTACCCGCATGGGTACAGAGAGCCGGATTCCAGAACACGCATATCGCGTCGTTCTCATACGCCTTAAAGCCTTGTTGCTGCAACTGTTCTTTCTTGGTCATAATATAAAAGGATGTTAATGGTTCTTCCCGTATCTGTTATTTCCTATTTCTCTTTCGAGGGCGGGCAAGAGGCTTTGAGTATTTGCCCGACGGGAGCGAATGACAGCCGCTTTATCGTCCCCTCAATAATCACCCTACCATATTTAATAGAGGCTGAAAAGGGGCAAAATCTATCACCTCGGAGAGATTTTGGAGAAGGCTTTTACGTAATTGCCATACGGTCATTCTTTCACTTGCTTTGCTTTTGCGATTTCCAATTCCTTGACCGTCCGCTCCAACACTTCCTCCAGTTGGTAGGTTGCCACACCAAGCGGCTTCTGAATATCCTTGAGCGACCACTCGACCACGGTTTTCTTTGCCGTCTTACAAATCAGTATCCCGACAGAAGGATTATCACCTTGTCCGCGCAGCAGATTGTCTGCGGCTGTCACATAGAAATTCAGTTTACCTGCAAACTCCGGCATAAACTCCACCGCTTTGAGTTCGATGATGACATATCGTTTTTGTGGAATATGATAGAATACCAGATCCGGAAAGAAAGCCGTATCTTCGTCCATCCGCAGTTCCATCTGCCGGCCGACATAAGCAAACCCCTGCCCTAACTCCAATAAGAACCTGGTGATGTTTGCCACAAGAGCTTCTTCCAAATCGTGTTCGTCATACTTGGGCTTGAGTGCAAGAAATTCGAAATGATACGGGTCTTTCAATATCTCCTGCGCTAAGGAACTTTGCAAAGCCGGTAGTGTTTTCGAGAAATTGGAAACAGCGTTTCCTGTTGCTTGGTAAAGATGGGCTTCAATATTATCGCTTAACTGCGGGCGTGACCAACCACCATCAATAACCTTATTAAGATAGAAAATAGCCTCATCTAGATTCTTGCATTTGGTGATAATATCAATATGTTGCCCCCATGGAATTTGTCCAAAAAATTCCGGCATTTCTAATTCGTCAATGGGTCGTTGACGAATTGGGTATAATTCGTCAACAGGCTGCTGACGAATTTCATCACCGGCTTGGTGACGATTTTCGTCAACGGGTCGTTGACGATTTGTAAGCATCTCATTATAAAACGCATACCATCGTTTCATGTATTTGAGATTGGTTACAGAAAAACCCGTCTGCTCAGGAAACATCTCTTTCAAATCAAGGCTGAGCTGGTTATAGAAACCGCTTCCCCATTTGCTTTCTGCACGCATTGAATTCATATCACGCCCCAAACTCCAATAGAATTCAAGCATAGCACTATTCACGCGAATAGCCGCCTTTACTTGACTCTTCTGAAAACGTTGCTTCAATTCAGAGAGCCATTCCACATAACTTTTATCAGTAATCAAGCCACTACGATATACAAAAACGGGAGTATTCTGCATAATTGTACAATATGTTAATTGATTCCTAATATATTCTGTATCTTCTGCAAGGTGCCGTATATTTGTTTTGTACAAGGCTCACAGTGTTGGTGGCAGTCCTGGAGAAGGTCATCCGAGGAAGAAGTCTTCTATCTCTTATGAGGCGGGCAGACACTCCATACCGTGCCGAAGTATTGCCAATGCCATTAGTTGATATCGCTCATTTAACTTTTTTGCAAGTCCTCGGCTTGTTGCTTCGCATCTTTATAGCCTGATTTGGCTGCCTGATTGTATAGTTGCAAGGCCTTGTCTGTATCCTGCGGGAGGATTTCTCCCTTCGCATACCAGCCTGCCAAAGTGTATGCGGCTTCCGCACTGCCTTTGTCAGCAGCCTGCGTGTAATACAATACCGCCTGCACAATGTATTTCTGCACATCGACACCCAATTCGTATGCCTTTGCAAGATTGGTAAGGATGGTCAGTTCCTCATTGTCCCGCTCCACTATTCTATCTGCGTATTCTTTCAGACCTTCCATTTGCAAGAAACGTGCTTTCTGTCCCTTCGGAATACAGATTTCTTTAAGGTTGCTGCAATCTTCGAAAGCACCATTTCCAATGCTTGTCACACTATCGGGAATAGTGATAGAAGTCAGACCGCTGCAACCATAGAAAGCCTCATCTCCAATGCTTGTCACGCTATCGGGAATAGTGATTGAGGTCAGACCGCTGCAACCAGAGAAAGCACTTCGTTCGATGCTCGTCAAACCATCGGGAATAGTGATTAAAGTCAGACCACGGCAACCAGAGAAAGCATCCCATCCAATGCTTGTCACACTATCGGGAATAGTGATTGAAGTCAGACCGCTGCAATAAGAGAAAGCACCAACTCCTATGCTTGTCACACTATTAGGAATAGTGATTGAAGTCAGACCGCTGCATTCACTGAAAGCACTAATACCAATGCTTGTTATGCTATTGCCAATGGTGATGGAGGTCAGACTGCTGCAACCAGAGAAAGCCTCATCTCCAATGCTTGTCACACTATTTGGAATTGTGATTGAGGTCAGACTGCTGCAACCAGAGAAAGCCTCATCTCCAATGCTTGTCACGCTATTTTGAATTGTGATTGAAGTCAGACTGCTGCAACCAAAGAAAGCACGCCTTCCAATGCTTGTCTCACTATTAGGAATAATAATTGAAG
>JAGCWE010000074.1 GCA_017962005.1 Paludibacteraceae bacterium
CAGCTCAACACCGACCGTATCACCGCGATCGGACGGAACGCCTTGTATTTTGAGGACTATATCCTTTCGATTCAGTACTTCAACCAGGTCATCAATCTCAAACCCTATCTGAGCGAGCCGTACTTCTACAGGGCAATCGCCAAGATTCAGCTGGAGGACTATCAGGGAGCCTTGCGGGACTGTAACGCGGCTATCGAACGAAACCCGTTCTCGCCGGGTTGCTACTACGCGCGAGGATATGTCTACCTGCAGCTCAACGAACTGGCCAAGGCGGAAGCGGACTACTCGGAAGCGCTGGTCTTCTCTCCGGAGAATCGCACCTATATGATTTTGCGCGCAGACACGCGCGCGCAGATGAAGCAGTACGATGCAGCCCTTGAGGACATCGAGCAGTTACTGCGTCGTGAACCGCAGTCAGCCTCCGTGTGGAGCGAGAAAGGACGTATATGCATTCTCAAAAGCGACACTTTGGCTGCCCTGGAGGCCTTTGAGCAAGCCGCCAAATACGACAAGACCAATCCTGCCGTATGGTCGGCGCTCGGTGTGACCAACCTCATGCTGGAGCGGGAAGACGAGGCCTATGTACAACTGACCCAGGCCATCAACTTGGGCAGCAAATGGGCAGGCGATTATATCAACCGGGGTATCATTCACTACCGCCGCAATAATTACCGGGGTGCCTTGAACGACTACAACGAGGCTGTCAAGATAGCGCCGCGGGATGCCGATTGCTATTACAATCGAGGTATCATGCGTCAGGAAGTGGGCGACTACAACAACGCGCTGGCGGATCTGAACACGGCTATTTCCCTCAAGCCCGACCGCACCGAGATGCGCTACCAGCGAGGCCTCGTAGAGATGCAGCTCAAACAATGGAAAGAGGCGGTAAGCGATATGGACTCGCTTATTGCGCGTTATCCCTATTTCCTGCCTGCCTATTATGTGGCGGCCCAAGCCTCGTCGCAGCAAGGCAAGACCAAAGCGGCGTACCTGTACCGCCAGAAAGCGCAGGACCTGGAGCAGCGCAAGGAAGAGATTCAGGCGCAACAGGCCGCACAGCCGAACACCGACCTGCTGATAGCCGATGCACAACCGCAGAAGAAAGATCACCGCAAGGAGTTCTCTTCCAGTACGGCGCAAAACCAGCAGGACTTGCCGGAAGAGGAACAGAAATACGACTCGCAAACACGCGGAACAGTGCAGAAACGCCACCAGGATGTGGTGAACGAACCGAGTATCGTGCTCAGTTACTACACCCAGGACCGCAGTCTGCGACGGACCAATTATTATCACCCGTTGGTGGATCGCCTCAACAAACGGGAAGTGCTGCCGGCAGCGCTTAAGTTCACCTCGCAGGAACTGACGCTGACAGCCGAAATGGTAGATTTCCACTTCTCGGAGATACGCCGTCTGACCCAACTAATGGACGAGAAAGAGGATGTGACCCTCTACCTCGCGCGGGCTATCGAGTTCGCCATCATCAAGGACTACACCAGCGCCGTCGAGGACTGCACTAAAGCGCTGTTGGTGGCCGACAAAGAGGTCGAACCCATTGTCGTCTTCTGCCGTGCCATATGGCGGGCGCGGATGACCGATGCCGACAACGAGCTCATACTGCGGGACTACAACCATGTGTTAGGCTTGCAACCCGACTTCACCTTCGCCATCTACAACAAAGCGAACATCCTCTGCGCCCAGCGCAACTACACGGAGGCTATCCACTGCTACACGCAGGCTATCGAGCAGGACGCGGACTTTGCGGAGGCCTACTTTAACCGCGGACTGACCTATATCTATACCGGCGAAAACGAGAAAGGCCTGCTCGACCTGAGCAAAGCCGGTGAATTGGGTATCTATCAGGCATATAATTTGATTGCAAGATTCAAATGAAAACAAGGGTTATGGGTTATAGGTTAAAGGTTATAGGTTACAGGTTATGGGTGATGGTTCTTTTACTCTCACCTCTCACCTCTCACCTCTCACCGTTATGCGCCCAGCTCCTCTACGAGATAAGCGGCAACGGAGCACGGAGCAAGTCGTATGTGCTGGCCACCAACCGCTACGTCGAGATGCAGTTTTTGGACACCATACCCAACGTGTTCAAGTGCTTCGGCAAATGCGACAAAGTGCTGACGGAATTTGCCATGCAGGACTACGAAGCGCTCGCCGCTTTGCGTCAGGCAGCCCTCCTACCCGACTCTATCATATTGCGTAATTTCTACAGCGAAAAGGAGTACGAGTTTATAGACAACAGTCTTCGCATCAATATCGGTATGAATTTGGAGCAGTTGTGCCGGATGAAACCATCCTACCTGACGGAGCTCTATCGGGCGGAATTGATGAAAGAATGGCTCCGGTATGACGAGCAGAAATCGATGGAGAGTTTCTTTGAGAATGTAGCTGCGGAACGCAACATGCCGGTCATCGGACTGGACAACATAGGCGAGACGATGTATATGCTTTTCGACCGCGAGCCGTTCCATTGGCAGTGCAAGGAACTAATCAAAGTGATGGAGTATCCGGAGAACGAAGTGAAGCAGGAGAGGACCTTACGGCAGATGTATCTCGACGGACGCCTGTCGGACATGGCCTACCAGGTGGAAGGACCGGACAACAAGACGAGCCTGTCGTTTTCGGACTATAAGGTCTGGTGCCAGCGCAACAAAGAATGGGTCAAACGCCTCAAGCCCTACCTGACCGAAGGCAAATGCTTCATCACGCTCAACGCCGTCTATCTTGGCGGAGACAAAGGGCTGTTGGAACAACTGCGGGCAGCGGGATATCGCGTTCGGCCCGTGAACAGAGGAATAAAAAACAATAAAACAGATGTATATGAAAAAGGTATTTAATGTGTTGGTAGCCCTCTTGATGGCTACCATGCTGGTCAACGCTGCGGAACGCGGCAAGTTTATTCACATCGATTCGTCGGTCAACAAGAACCTCAAGCCGCAGATCGCATTCTGCCAGGAGCAGAAGAATGGTCAGGCCGTAACCACCCTACTCGTGAAGACGGTCAACACCAATGCCTACAACGAGTTCACCGACGACTCACGAATCCTGATTCGTTTTGCGGACGGCAAGGCGGTGCGTTTGAACCGTGTACCCGGCGTGGAAGTGAAGAAGGACAAACACACCGAGAAAGCAGCCAACGCCACGATCACCAAGTACTGGACGGAGGTGCTCTACGAGACCACGCCGGATGTCATCGACCGTCTGGAAGCAGGCACGGCCATCATCAAGATCCGTGTCGTCTATAAGGAGAATGACGCCAAGGACTACGAGATTGCAGAAGGCTATCAGGCCAAGCTGGCTGCAGACCTGCTGAAATCGTATAAGGAGGCTGCCCAGAAGAACAGACAGAATAACGGCGACTTGGCGGATGAGGATTTCTAAGCACATATTGGTCTTTATTCTTTGCTCTTTACTCTTTGTTCCACAAGCAAAGGCCCAACTCGGCATGCGTGAGTTAGGCGACTCGCTCACGGCATACACGGGTTTCTCCAAGCTGTGGTCCCCTATCGTGCGCGTCAAGAAGATGCGGGTCAACGGCAACGATGTCGTCATCTACACCAATGCGCCGCTCAGTCATCTCCATTGGACGCCGGCGTCCGTACGGGATGTGAAGCGCAAGGTGAGCCGCTGGGTGTTGGGTCATCCCAACGGCAATGTGACTGTCTATAGCAATCAGACGGACATCGAGAGCCTCATCACCGACTGCGGCAAGTACGGCGTCAAGGATCTGCAGCGTTCGTCCTACGCCGGCGCGGGTTATGAGTGTGCCGACCTGACGGAGCGCAATATAGCGCTCTGGCCCAGCCACGGACTCTATCACAACGCCACACGGGATGAATGGATATGGCAGCGGGCAACGCTCTGGACCACGGTCGAGGACCTGTACAGTCAGGAGTATGTGCGCCTCATACGCCGTATGCTTGAGAATGCCGGTGCCACCATCTACATGCCGCGTGCAGGCCTGGAGCAACAGGAACCCGGCGTATCCGGCATGCCCCAATGGACCGAAGGTGCACGCTACTGGCTGATCGCACAGGGAGCCGACTCAACCATCTGGGATCTCTACGAAGGCGATGAAGACAAGGACGACATGAAATGTCGGCCCAAGTGGGACAACTCGCTTGACGTGACTATAGACCTCTGCATGGCAGTGCACACGGAAGGGCATGACA
>JAGCWE010000075.1 GCA_017962005.1 Paludibacteraceae bacterium
CGGTTACTACAGTTCCGCGCCTTGGGCGGTGTAGGTCTTGCCGTTGCGCTCGATGAGGAGGATGCCGTTGCGGAGGAGCTTGCGGGCTGCGGGGCTGTCCGTGCCTTCGGCAGCGTCCAGTGATGTGGCGGGACTCTCCTTGTAGAGCGCGCGGACGGTGAGGTCAGACGTCACATAGTCGAAGTCCGTGTCCCAACCCGTGAAGGTGTATCCGTCCACCCCGGGGGCTTCGGGCGCAACAGCATCCTTCCCCCACTCAACAACCTGCGTGCTGATGACTTGGTCATCCCAATCGTAGAACTTGACCGTGAAGGTCTTGATTTGGAAGACCGCAGTAACCGTCGTGTCGGACATAACCATCAAGGGGTAGGAAGGCACCGTGACCTGATGATTGGTCACCGTCCACTTGACGAAATCATATCCCTCGTCGGGTACTGCGGTAAGCGTGATGACGGTACCGTGCTCCACCTTGGCGAGATCGGTCTCCTCAGGCGAGACAGTGAACGAACCATTGTCCGCCACGACCGTCACCGAGTAGGTGTTAATCTCGTACAAGGCATGCACCTCCAAGTCGCTCCTCACATGGTCGAACGCAATGTCCCACCCGACAAAGTGATAACCGGTCGCCTTGGGCGGCACGGGGGCTTCCGCCGCCTCGTCCCAAGCCACCTCCCTGTCGGCGATGATGCCTCCCTTCCTGTCGTAGAAGGTGACATAGAAGGTCATCTTCTCATAGACCGCCCTGACGGTAAGGTCAGATTTCACATGGTCATATTCCGTGTCCCACCCTTTGAAGGTATAGCCTTCCACATTGGGTACTCCGGGTGTGATGGCGGCTTGGTCCCATTTGACAATCTGCTGCATCAACTCAACATCATCATACCCGAGGAAGGTAACGGTGAATGTGGAAACCTCGTACAACGCCGTCACCACAGTGTTCTCCATAATGATGTCAAAATCGTAGTCCCAGCCCGCGAATACCAGACCTATATCTTCGTGATCAGGCACTTCGGGTTCAGTAGCGGACATGCCGTATTCGATATTCTGACTGTCAATCGTCTCGTCTGTTTCTCCGTCTTTGAAAACAACCGTAAAGGTCTTGCGCTGGTATTGGGCAGTGATGGTGAGGTCTGCCTGCACATTGGTGAACGCCTTGTCCCATCCGTTGAAATCGTATCCTTCGCGCTCCGGGTCAGCCGGGGCGTGAGCATCATTGCCTTCGGGCACGCTTTCGGTCTTGAGCGTATAGCCGTTGTAGTCCTCAAACGTCACGGTATAGATAGGATCCATCTCCACGATGGGGAAGTCTTTCCATTCTTCGGCTGCACTATAGGCATCCTTACAACCATAAGGCACATAGAGCGTACACAGGCTTTTGTTTAATCCATCGAAATGTTTCTCTACTTTCGACAGGTTTAAAGGTTGCGGATTATAGTTATATAAACTCTTAATCGCTTTAAAATTATTGCAGAAACCTTTTTCGATATAATACAGGGAGCTTGGCAAACTCAATGTTTCTAACCGCTGCATTTGGTCAAGTGCCCAGTTGCAGATACATTTGAGGCCTTCGGGCAGAATGAGTCCTGTCAGTTTTACATCGCCGCTAAAGACATAGGATGCCAGCAGTCGTGTACCGGGTTTAACCTCATAAGTCATGCCATCTTTGCTATTGAGGGGGTAATAGATGAGACATCCATCGTAATAAACTGCACCGTCCTCATCTTTGTTGTCATTAAAGAGTTTGGTGCCGTTGAAAGCATAGTGATCAAGGTGCGTCAAGGCGGAAGGGATATTGATTTCTTCCAAGTTGGTGCAATTCTTGAATGCACCTCCGTAGATGATATCTATGGTTGTAGGCAGGTTCACTTTCGTGATGCCTGTGCAGTTTTGGAGGGCATTCGGTTCTATGGCAACCACTGTATATTCCGAGCCTTGATACCACACCTTTTTCTCAATCGTAATTTCTCCGCTGAGGTCTTTGTAGTTGTTGACACCATCCGTCTCATACGTCACATTGGCGGTTAAGTCTTCGTTGAGTTGGTAATACAAGTCTCCGTATTTGATTCTTTCGTTCACGCCTTTCTCGCGGATGTTGGTGAATTTGCTCCAGCCAGTTGCGGCGGCATAGGCGTCTTTGGCCCCTGACGGTACATAGAGAATGCAAGTGGCAGTGTTCATACTGCGGAAGGTGTTTGCAGTAGCCGTGGGCGGTGTTTCACGGAGGGAGCGTATAGACACCATATCTTCCCCGCTAAACACGTCATTTCCCATTTTGGCAAGTGAAGCGGGCAGCGTGATAGTCTTTAAGGCAGGACATCCGATGAAGGCCTGTTGTTCAATTTCCGTCAGTCCATCGGGCAAAGAGACTGTTGCAAGTTTGTCGCATTGTTTGAAGCAGTACTCTTTAATTGTTTTAATCCCTGCGGGAATATAGACGGAAGTCAATGCTTTACACCCCCAGAAAGCGTTGGCTCCTATTTCGGTCAAGGATGCGGGCAATGAAACGAAAGTCAAAGCGGTACATCCATAAAATGCAGAAGAACCGATTGACGTGAGTGCCGACGGCATGGTTACATTGGTCAAGCCGGTGCAATTGTAAAACGTATTAAACGGGATTTCGGTAATGGTATTAGGTAACGTGACAGAAGTAATATTGGAACATCCATAAAACACGCCTGCTGCCATTTCGTTGACGATGTAGGTATATTTGCCGAACGTGACGGTAGCAGGGACTTTGATTGCTCCAGTGAGTGCTTTGTTGTCGTTGTGACTGAGCAGTTTCGCCGTGAGGTCTTCGTGCAAGTCGTACCAGAGGTCACCAATTTTCTTTGTGCCGGTGGTAATCGGCTCTACGGGAACTTCTCCGATTTCCAATATAGTTCCGAACTTTTTCCATACGTTGGCATTCTTGTATGCATCTTTGCATCCTTTAGGTACATAGAGAGTGCATTGGGAGAGGTCCACTTCGTAGAACACGTTGGCGTTGATATTGATGGGCGTGGTCATATTGACGGTAAGCGTTTTCAGTCCCGAATAGGAGAAGGCGAAATCTCCGATAGAAGCCAGTTTGGCAGGCAACGTGAGATTTTCCAATTTTGTACAGCCGTGAAACGCATTTTTCCCGATAGATGTCATTCCATTAGAGAAGCGCACATCGTACAAAGAGGAACAGTCACAGAACGCTCTTTCTCCTATGGTTTTTACATTGTTCGCGCCGCTCTGCGATTTAACTGTCTGCAACGCCGTACATCCGCAGAAAGCGTTGCTCCCGATGTGTTCTATTCCGGCAGAAAGCGCAATGGCAGGCAACGAAGTACAATGGTAAAATGTATAATCAGGAATTTCTTTCAGGGTAGAGGGTATATACACCTCTGTCAAAGCAGAGCAATTGTAGAAGACAGACCCCCCCATCTCCTTTAATCCTTCGTTCAGACGGATGCTGTATAACTTGGTGGCATTATAAAAGGCTCCTAAACCGATTACTTCAATGGTGTTCGGCAATGTAACGTTAATCATTCCGCCACGCTTCTTATTAGCAAATGCATCCACGGCAATTTTTTTGATTACTCCAATACCCGGTACTACGGATTCTATATTTACATCTCCGGATAAATCAGCATAGTTATAGTCACTATGCTCTCTCTCTCTGTAGACTTCTCCTACTTCATTTTTGACCACTTCCGAATAAAGCACCCCATTAACCCAGTGAGGATTTTTTAGTTGCGCGTGTGCCTTTTGTGGTAATAGGCAAGAGAAGATGCAGCATAGTGCTGCGAAGAATAAGATAGATTTTTTCATATCAGTTGTTGTTTTTTTTGGTTTGTCCCTACAGAAAAACGGCGCAAAGTAACAGCATTTTTCGGAATTGTGCAAATAATCGCGCGCAAATCCAGTAAAAACGGGGGCAGGATAGGGCAAGAGCAGCGCGAGAATATGGCGAGAATATGGTTCTCCCATACGATAAACACGGTAATCACCCGCTAATCACCCGGTAATCACCAGCTTGATGTATGGAGGGGATATGAACCTGCAGCGGGACGGAGACTGAGATGGGACGGGATGCGGACGGGATGCGGACGGGATGCGGGAGTGATGAGAAAGAAGCGGGAGGGGACGGAAAAATCACCGTTTACTTGCGCGACAGAAAGGAACGCCGTACCTTTGCCCGCTGTCAACAAACCAACCGATATGCTTTCAGTCTCTCACATGTACAAGAGTTACGGCCCCCTGTCGGTCCTGCGCGACCTGTCCTTCTCCGTGGAAAGAGGGAAAGTGGTGACAATAACCGGTCCGAGCGGCTCGGGCAAGACCACCCTGCTGCAGATATTAGGGACCCTCGACCGTCCCGACCAAGGCAGAGTGGTCATAGACGGCACGGACGTGAGCACCCTGCCGCCGACCGAACTCGCGCGCTTCCGCAACCACACGATAGGCTTCGTGTTCCAAGGCAACCAACTGCTGCCCGAGTTCACGGCATGGGAGAACATCATCCTTCCCGCATGTATCGCCTTCGGCGAATCGCCCGTCGCCCCTCCCGCCGTGCCGGACGAGCCACTGCGCCCGTCCTCCATCGAGCAGTATGGCGCAGCGGTGCGCTGGTGCATGTCGCTGGTGCGCGAATGCGGGATAGAGGACTGCCTCTCGAAGTACCCCCGCCAACTCTCCGGCGGTCAGCAGCAACGCGCCGCCATCGCGCGCGCCCTCTGCCTGAACCCTCCCCTCGTCCTCGCCGACGAGCCCACAGGGAACCTCGACCCCGCCAACGTGGACACCGTGATGCGGGTGCTGACAAGCCTGCAGCAGAAATGCCACAACACCATCATCCTCTCCACGCACAACTACGCGCTGACCGAATACGCGGATTTCAACCTGCAACTGACCGTATGAACCGCCTTGCCCGATACTGCCTGACAGCGCTTGCCATAGCCGTCTGCTGCTCGTGCCAGCACAAACGCAAATACTTCCCCTCCCTGGATGGCGCCGATGTCCGCTTCGTGCGGTTCGACTCCGCCCTGCTGTCCGTCCGTCCCGATTCCGCCGCGCAAGACATCCGCGGTCTGTACGAAGCGTACCCGACCTTCATGCCGGTGTTTGTGGAAGACATACTCGGGTTCAACGGGTTCGACCACACGCTCTTCACCGAGCCGGGTGCCGCCCCCAGCCCCGACGCCTCCGCCCTTGAGAACGCCCTCACCGGATTCCTGACGGACACCGTATATAACTTCGCATACACGAACCGTCAGGAACAGGAACTGTTCGCCGACGTGTCCGACATAGAGAAGCCCCTCCGCGCCGCCTTCGCGCGCATACACTGGCTCTATCCCGACTGGGAGACGCCCGTGCTGTACCTGTTCGTGTCGGGTTTCCAGTCCGCCGTGTACTTCACGGAAGACGGCCTCGCCGTGGGTGCAGACATGTACCTCGGTGCGGACTACCCGTACTACCGGCAAGTGGTCTATCAATACCAACTGCAGACCATGCGGAAGGAATGTATCCCCGTGGACGTCGCCAGCGCGTGGCTGTTCAGCCATATAGCGTACACCAGCCCGAAGAACCGCCTGCTGGACCAGATGGTGTACCGCGGGAAAGTGATGTACCTGCTCAGCCGCATCTTCGACTACCTGCCGGGATACGAGGTGATGGGATACACCAAAGAACAGTGGGAATGGTGCGAATACCACGAGCGCGCCATCTGGCACAGGATGATGGACCGTCGCGACCTGTTCCGCACCGAACAGCGCCTCATGTCGTCGTACCTGAACGACGGCCCGTTCACCTCGGAGATATCGCAAGAGTCGCCCGGGCGCGTGGGCACATGGATGGGCTGGCGCATCGTGGAAAGCTACATGGAACACAACGACACCGTGCCGCTGCAATCGCTGATGGAAATGAACGACGCGCAACTTATCCTCGAGGGGAGCTACTACAAACCATAACCCACGACAAAATCGCA
Organism: Paludibacteraceae bacterium; assembly: GCA_017962005.1. Lineage (GTDB taxonomy): Bacteria > Bacteroidota > Bacteroidia > Bacteroidales > Paludibacteraceae > Colicola. The sequence goes on from JAGCWE010000075.1 coordinate 5,954, forward strand.
GCGGAAACAGCACGCATTTGCACAGGTCAAAAAGAAGGCCTACTTTTGCCGCCGCATTATTCAAGAACACGCCAACCTTTTCGTATATGAGTAAAAATCTGGTAATCGTCGAGTCTCCGACAAAAGCAGGGACAATCGGCAAGTTTCTCGGCAAGGATTATGTCGTGCTGTCCTCTCGCGGGCATATCCGCGACATAGAGAATGAGGGCAAGCACGGCATCGGTATCGACTTCGAGAACGGCTATATGCCTCATTACGTGATAGACGAACAGAAGCAACATCTGGTGGCAACGCTCCGCAACGAGGTGAAGAAAGCCGACAAGGTGTGGCTGGCCAGCGATGAGGACCGCGAAGGAGAGGCAATCGCCTGGCACCTGCAGCAAGTGCTCGGACTGCCGGAAAAAGAGACCAACCGGATAGTGTTCCACGAGATAACCAAAACCGCCATACAGGAAGCCCTCGCCCACCCGCGCACCATCGACTACAATCTGGTGAACGCGCAACAAGCCCGCCGCGTGGTGGACAGGATAGTGGGCTACGAACTGAGTCCGGTGCTGTGGCGGAAAGTGACATCGGGCCTGAGCGCAGGACGCGTGCAGTCGGTGGCTGTTCGCCTGATAGTGGAGCGCGAGCGCGAGATAGGCTCCTTCGCCGCCAGCGCGCAGTACCGCGTGACGGCAGACTTCACGGGCAAGTCCGCCGAGGGCAAGAACGTGACGCTGCACACGGAGCTGAACCACCGCTTCTCCTCACGCGAGGACGCCGAGGCTTTCCTGCAGTCGTGCGCGGACGCCTCGTTCGCGATCAGTTCGATTGCACACAAGCCCACCAAACGCAGTCCGGCACCACCCTTCACGACATCGACCCTGCAGCAGGAAGCCTCCCGCAAGCTGCGCTTCACGCCGAGCCGCACGATGCGCCTGGCACAAGCGCTGTATGAGGCGGGACACATCACGTACATGCGTACCGACTCGGTGAACCTGAGCTCGCTGGCACTGGGCACGGCCAAAGAAACCATCATAAAGACGTTCGGAGAGGACTTCCACAAGTTGCGCCAGTACCACACCTCGACCAAAGGCGCGCAGGAGGCCCACGAGGCCATCCGCCCGACCTTCATAGCGACCGAGCAGGCAGGCGTCACAGCCGAACAGCGCCGTCTGTACGAACTGATTCGCAAACGCACCCTCGCAAGCCAGATGGCGGACGCGCAGATAGACACCACCCGCATAGAGGTGACAGCCGACGGACAGGCATATACATTCGTCGCCACAGGCGAGGTGGTCGTGTTCGACGGCTTCATGCGCGCCTACGTGCAGGACACGGACGAGGAGAAAGAGGACAGCAAGGCCCTGCCCCCGATGAAGGACCACACGCCGCTGGCAACCAAGATGATACAGGCACGCACGATGTTCACCAAACCGCCTATGCGCTATACGGAAGCCTCGCTGGTGAAGCGCCTGGAGGAACTGGGCATCGGGCGTCCGTCGACCTACGCCACCATCACGGACACCATCCAGCAGCGGCAGTACGTCAAGAAAGGCGACGTGCAGGGCAAGTCGCGCGAAGTGGACATGCTGACCCTCAAAAGCGGCCGGATAACGCACGAGACGCAGACAGAGACCTACGGGCAGGACAAGGACAAACTGCTGCCGACCGACCTCGGACAACTGACCAACGACTTTCTGGTGGGCAGTTTCCCCGAGATAATGAGCTACGACTTCACGGCGAAAGAGGAGGAGCAGTTCGACCGCGTCGCCGAAGGCAGTGCCGACTGGGTGAAGACGGTGGACACGTTCTACAAGACGTTCCACCCCGCCATAGAGCGCATTCCGAAAGGCAAGATGGAGGCGCGTCTGCTGGGAACCGACCCGCAAACAGGCGAGCCCGTGTTCGCGAAAGTGAGCCGCATCGGGCCCTGCATCCAGATAGGCACGGCAGACGGCGACAAGCCCCGTTTCGCATCCCTGGAGAAAGGGCAGTCCATCTTCTCCATCACGCTGGATGAGGCCCTCCGGCTGTTCCACAAGCAGCCCGCGGGTCCGCTGATGCAGCTGGACGGCAAGGACGTGGTGGCGGGTGCCGGCCGCTTCGGCCCGTACATACGCTACGACGGCAAGTTCTACTCCGTGCCGAAAGGCAAAGAGGCGTCGCAACTGACCGAAGAGGAAATCCGCCAGCTGATAGCGCAGAAAGACAACCGCAACCAGCCCATCCACGAATGGGGCGACCTGCAGGTGCTTCGCGGCCGTTTCGGCCCCTACCTGAAAGACCCGACGGGCAACTACCGCCTGCCCAAAGGCGTGGACGCTGAAGCCCTGACCGAGGAGGAGTGCCGCACGATCATCGCATCGTCCCAACCGACCAACAAGAAACGCAAATAAACCAACCCACGAACATGTTTCTGCAGATACTGAAATCGAAGATTCACCGTGTGACGGTCACCGAGGCCGACCTGAATTATGTCGGCTCGATTACGATAGACGAGGACCTGATGGATGCCGCGCATATACTGAGCGGCGAGAAAGTGAGCGTGGTGGATGTGACCAACGGCGCCCGCCTGGAGACCTACACCATCCCCGGCAAACGCGGCAGCGGATGCATCTGTATGAACGGCGCCGCCGCCCACCTGATGAAAAAGGGCGATGTGGTCATCATCATGGCGTACGCGCTGATGACCGAAGAGGAGGCACGGACCTTCCGCCCATCGATAGTCATTCCCACTAACAACCGTCTCTGACACATGAGGTTCTTCACGCTCCAGCATACCGACACGCGCTCGCACGCCCGCGCAGGCGTTATACATACCGACCATGGCGACATCATGACGCCCATCTTCATGCCGGTCGGGACGGACGGCACGGTGAAAATGATTCACCGCCGCGAACTTGAGGACGATATTCACGCGCAAATCATCCTGGGCAACACCTACCACCTCTATCTCCGTCCCGGAACGGACATTATCCACAAGGCGGGCGGACTGCACCGCTTTGAGAGCTGGACCCGTCCCATTCTTACCGACTCGGGCGGCTACCAGGTCTTTTCGCTGGCGCAGTTGCGCAAGATGAAGGAGGAAGGCGTGCATTTCTCCTCCCACGTGGACGGCAGGAAACTCTTCTTCACGCCTGAGAACGTGATGGATATAGAGCGCGAGATAGGGGCGGATATCGTGATGGCTTTCGACGAGTGCTGCCCGGGAACGGCCGACCGTTCGTATGCGCTGGCCAGCATGGAGCGCACCCACCGTTGGCTGGACCGCTGCATAGAGCGTTTTGATTCCACTCCGGACCTGTACGGCTACCACCAGCATCTCTTCCCCATCGTGCAGGGATGCGTCTATAAGGACCTGAGGCAGGAGGCCGCCAAGCGCCTGAAAGACCTCGACCGCGACGGCTACGCCATAGGTGGCCTGGCGGTGGGCGAACCCACCGAACTGATGTACGAGATGATTGAGGTGGTGAACGACATACTGCCAGCAAGGAAGCCCCGTTACCTGATGGGTGTCGGCACGCCGTGGAACATACTGGAGGCGATTGAGCGCGGCGTGGATATGTTCGACTGCGTGATGCCTACGCGCAACGGCCGCAACGGAATGATATTCACCATGAACGGCGTGATGAACATGCGCAATCAGAAGTGGGCGGACGACTTCACGGAACTCGACCCGGAGGGCACGTGCTATGCGGACCACGACTATTCGCGCGCCTACGTCCGTCATCTGATTCAGGCGAAGGAAGGGCTCGGGCTGTCCATATTGAGTCTTCACAATCTCTCCTTCTACCTGCATCTTGTCACCGAGGCGCGCAACCACATCATGTGGGGTGACTTCAAGGCGTGGAAAAACGCGCTCGTGCCACGGCTGCAGCAGAGGTTGTAGGTCCGCAATCCTGATATTTTCTTACAAAAATCGTGTGCCGCTTTCATCTTGTGGAAGCGCCGCACCGTACTTTTGCAGCGTGATTCGACAACGAGTCACGCTGCGACATTTTTATAGACTAATCAGAAACCGCATATTATACCGAACATTAAATTACACGACCCATGAGTCTCTTTTCTTTATCCAACGCGTAGCCATAGACCTTGGCACAGCCAATACCATTATCATCTCAGACGGAAAAATCGTTGTGGACGAACCTTCCGTAGTTGCCATACGCAAGAGTGATGACAAGATGATTGCTGTCGGCAAAAAAGCCAGTCCCATGCAGGACCGTGGCGAAAGCCGCATATACACCATCCGCCCTCTCCGCAAAGGTGTCATCGCCGACTACAAGGCATGCGAGGCGATGATTCGCGGAATGACAGACCTTATTCCCTGCCGTTCACGCTACTTCACAACGAATCATTGCGGTGCCCCCACTGACGCGACCGCAGGCAGTGACATGCGATCGCACAATGTGTTTCATGGGTAGGGCGCGCATGAAAAATGCTATGTTTTTGCCTGCAAAAAGCAAAATGTTGCGGTATTCCTTTGCGCTGTTATCGGTCTTTCATACCTTTGCGGGGTTGTGAAGAACAAACGAACGAACATGACAGATATGAAACACACAAACATGCTACCGCTGGTCATTGCGACCGTGATAATGCTGGCTGCCTGCACACCGGCAACCCGTCAGGATGTATGTACGATGGACTATCCCCGCGCCGAGTGGGACAGGGCCGGAGTGATTCTGATGCACACACCCGGACAAGAACTCTTCGACGGTGTCATACACCCTTCCGCAGGGCTGTTCGAGAACTATTTTGACGTGGACAAGGCGGCGGAGGAGCATCGCGGCTATATCCGTATGCTGGAGGCCAACGGCATACGTGTGCATACCGTAACCGATATTCTCAATGAGGTACCGGCAGACACCCTGCGGCTGCTGGCGGCAAAGGAACTCCGTTATGACGTAAGCGCCATGCCCGATGCCGATTCCTGCGCCACGGAAGCCTATAGGCAGGAGGTGCTGTCGCAGATGAGCAGGGCGGACCTGATACGTTGCATATTGCTGAAGCCCGTTGTTCGGCTGTCCGCTACGGACAACAACACGGGCGTGGAGGCGGAGTATATCCACACCCCGACAATGAATCTGTATTTCACCCGTGACCAGAGTATAACCACACCACGCGGGCATATCATCTGCCGTATGAACTCGCTGCAGCGCGCTTCGGAGACGGATATAATTGACTTGTGCTACAGCCATCTGGGCGTAAAGCCTGTTCTGCGCATAGAGGGCGAAGGACGCCTGGAAGGCGGCGACTATATCCCTGCGGGCACAATAGCGCTGATAGGCTGCGGCATGCGCACCAACGACGAGGGCATACGCCAGATAATGGAGGCGGACGCGTTCGGGCATGATACGGTAGTGGTAGTGCGTGACCACAAGCGCTGGCAGATGCAGATGCACTTGGACACACACTTCAACATCATCGACCGTGACTTGTGCACTATGGTCAGCAGCCGCCTGAATGCCCAACCCGGTGAGCCAGAGTTCAACACCTGCGACATTTACGTGCGCGCTCCCGGCACCAAGCCTTACAGCCTTATGCGGAAGGATGTGCCGTTTGTGGAATACATGCGTGCGCGCGGATTCCGGATTATCCCCATTGACTATGAGGACGAGATGCACTATGCCAACAACTACCTCACTATCGCTCCGCGGCATATAATGGCAGTGGCGGGACAGAGCGAGGCGTTCAGAAAGCGTCTGGCGGACGAGGGTGTGACAGTGGAATGGATTCCGTTGGAGAGCCTTATAGACGGCTATGGGGCGGCGCATTGCATGACGCAGGTCCTCCAGCGCGCCTCCGCGCAATAGACTGACCTTGGACGGAAAGAGGGAATCATCACAGATACGGAATGGCACTCACACGAATAGACCGATATATCATCCGCAAGTTCCTCGGGACGTTCTTCTTCTCGATTGTCCTTATACTGAGTATAGGGATAGCGTTCGACTTGACAGAGAAGATGGATGACTTCTATGAGTACCAGCTTACGGCGAAGGAAGTCATATCGGAGTACTATATCCACTTCATCCCGTACTACATGAACATGTTCAGTCCGCTGTTCATCTTCATATCCGTCATCTTCTTCACAAGCAAGATGGCTGGCAACAGCGAGATCATAGCCATGCTGGCGTCGGGAATGAGCATACGCCGTATCTTCCGTCCGTACCTGCTTTCCGCCACGTTCCTTTTCGTGCTGCTGTTTGCTCTGGCGGGGTGGATTATCCCTCCCGCTTCGGGTCATCTGCTCAGTTTCCAGGACAAATATATCGAGTCGTTTTCGATAAGCAACGCCCATAATATCCAGATGGAGGTGGAGCCGGGTACCATACTGTACATAGAGAGTTACCAACTGAAGAACAATCAGGGCTACCGCGCCTCGCTGGAGCACTTTGAGGGCAAGACACTCACTTCGCGCATCACGGCACAGCGCATCCAGTACGACTCGCTGTACAACTGGCACCTGACAGACTATGTGCGCCGAGATTTTAACGGGCTGCATGAAACGCTGACACAGGGATACAGGCTGGACACTATTATCCCGATGCACCCTGATGAGCTGTTTGTTACAGCGATGGACGCGCAGCACATGACCAATCCCGAACTGAAGCGCTATATGGACCGTCAGCGTCAGCGCGGTGCGGGTAACCTGCAGGCGTTCGAGACGGAGTGGTGGAAGCGGTTCGCTTCCCCCATCGGCGCTTTCATCATGACGCTGCTGGGCTTCACGATGAGTTGCCGCAAGGTGCGTGGCGGCATGGGGAAGAACCTCGGCATAGGAATCACCCTGTCGGCTCTTTACATCCTGTTCTCCACTGTTTCCTCCACCTTCTCGGTGAGCGGGGTGATGTCGCCTTTCATGTCCGTATGGATACCGAACATCATCTTCCTTGCCATCGGGACGCTGCTGTATCTCCGCGTGATGCGTCTGTAAGACAAGTCCTGTCATGTTCCCGCGCCTGTTGAAACGAAACAAATACGATATCCCGCCATGAAGAAACTTGTATTTTCCGCCTGCCTGCTGTTAGCGGCAAGTGCCTGCAAGAAAGAGCAGAAACCCGACCTTGTCAACCAGCACGTCGATTTTGCCTGTGTCCATGTGGCCGACTCGTTCTGGTCGCCCCGTTTAGAGCGCGTGGCGCGTGTCACCATTCCCGTCTGCATCGACCAGACCGAGGTACAGACAGGCCGCATCCACAACTTCGAGAACGCCGCCACGGGCGAAGGCGGGCACTCGGGTATCTTCTTCGACGACTCGGACGTCTATAAGGCTCTGGAGTCCATCGCCTACAGCCTGACTAACTATCCCGACCCGGCGATGGAGGCCACAGCCGACGACTGGATAGCCAAGATTGCCGCCGCACAGCAAAAAGACGGCTATATCAACACCTACTACACCCTGACCGGCCTTGACCGCCGCTGGACCGACATGGACAAGCACGAGATGTACTGCGCCGGACACCTTATTGAGGCGGGTATCGCCTACAACAAGGCAACCGGCAAGCGGACACTGCTCGATGTCGGCATCCGCATGGCGGACCATATCATGTCGCTCTTCAACGAGCAGGGGCGGCACTGGGTGCCCGGCCACGAGGAGATAGAACTGGCGATGGTCAAACTCTACGAGCAGACTGGCGAGCGCAAGTACCTCGACTACGCGCACTGGCTCCTGTCACAGCGCGGACACGGCTACGGCTACACAGAGAACGGCATCAAGGACTCGCTCAACCGGTGGAACGCTCCTTACTATCAGGACGCGGTGCCGGTGTGCGACCTGCGCAGCATATCCGGTCACGCCGTGCGCTCCATGTACCTCTATTGCGGCATGTGCGATGTCGCCGCCCGCATCGCCGGTACGGGCTACGAGGAGGCACTGGACACTCTCTGGGAGGATGTCACCAAGCGTAACATGTACGTCACCGGCGGCATCGGCGTGGCTTACTGCACCGAAGGCTTTGCCAACGACTACGAACTGCCCAACAAGGAGGCGTACTGCGAAACGTGCGCCTCGGTCGGTATGGCGCTGTGGAACAGCCGTATGGCGGAGCGCACAGGCGATGCCAAGTACTACGACATACTGGAACGCAGCGTCTATAACGCAATGCTGGCAGGCATCAATCTGGACGGCAACCTGTTCTTCTACGTGAACCCGCTCGCGTCTGACGGCAACCATCACCGCAAGGCCTGGTACGGCTGTGCGTGCTGTCCGTCGAACATCTGCCGCTTCATGGCCTCATTAGGCAACTACATCTACGCCGCCAACGACACCGCCTTGTATGTGAACCTCTATATCGGCAATGAGGCGGCGTTCAAGGTCGGGAAGGAAGACGTGTCGCTTGCCATGACCACCCGCTATCCGTGGGCGGGAAGGACAGACATCCTATTCCGCAGCGGCATGAAGAAAAGGCTGCTGCTCCGTGTCCCCGGCTGGTGCAGGCACTTCACGCTGTCGGTCAACGGCGAACCGGTAGAAGCGGCGGTGCGGAACGGCTACGCGTCCTTGCGCGGATGCTGGCGCGAGGGCGACACGGTGTCTATAGAGTTTGACATGCCGGTCGAGGTCGTGTCTGCCGACCCGAGAGTGAAAGCCGACGAGGGGCGGCGTGCCGTGCAGCGCGGACCGTTGGTCTATTGTGCCGAGCAGACGGACAATCCCGCCGACATCGAGTCAATCACCCTTACGGACAGCACGCGACTGAATGCCGTATGCGAGCCCGACCTGTTAGGCGAGGTCGTCGCCGTGGACGGCGTCAGTCCGTCTTCGCCTGACGTGTCCTTCCGCCTGATACCCTACTACGCATGGGACAACAGGGCGGCAGGCAAGATGGCGGTATGGCTGAAGTATGAATGAACAAAAGACTCTCCTGCACGATGCAGGAGAGTCTTTTCCGTGTACCCAGGGCCGGGGTCGAACCGGCACGGATTGCTCCACTGGTGTTTGAGACCAGCGCGTCTACC
>JAGCWE010000076.1 GCA_017962005.1 Paludibacteraceae bacterium
GAGGTAGGTGTTTCCGCCGGCATAGTTGTACAACGTGCCTGTGCGGAGCGTGCCTACCATGCAGATACTGCCGCGACCCGAATTGTCGTTGTAGCCTGTGAGGGTGGCTATGTCGCCATTGTCGGCATCGGTGTTGATGGTCACGTTCGGGAAGACGAAAGAGGTCTTCTGCGCCAGTTTGGCGTTGGCATTGACGATATAACCCTTTCCCGCCTCGAGGGACTGCGACCAGACTCATGGTACAACTTGTAGAAACAGGACAGGTCTATGGACTCAATTAACGAGTCCAGAACGCGCACGGGATCGTTTTCTGCAATCTTCTCGTCGATTTTCTGAGGAAAAAGGACGGTTTGTTTGCTCATGTCGGAAATGAAGTGTAATTTTGCCATCGTATTTCAGAATCACAGAATCACTTTGTGGTTTTGAAGTATATCTTTTAAGACAATGCAAAGTTACAATGAGTTTGTGACTTGACAAAATCCTTGCTTGGGAAAGTGGGGATTTTGTTTGTCTTTATCCATTAACACACAAAATGGGCGAAAAGAGAGTGTGTCAAGCAATTTTGACACACCCTCAGATCGGCAGCAAAAATGCTCACTTCACTTCCTTGCCCTGCATGTCATACGTTCTGCCGTCGGGCATGAGTATATACATCATGCCATTGTTGAGAACTTTTCGTGTCCGCACAGTGGAAACATTAGCGTCTTCAATCGTCGTTGGTGTAGATGATATGGGGTGAATATTGTAAAACTCTTTCCATGTGTCAGCAGCCTTATATGCATCCACACTACCAGCAGGCACGTAAAGCGGGATGGATCTGTCCACAAAAAGAAACGGATCTTCATCACCGCAAACTGGCGGTATTACCGCTTTACAAGTAATGGATGTCAGAGCGCAACCTGTAAAAGCATCATCGCCAATATATGTCAGGGAGTTTCCTAATGTGACATCAGCCAGACTTTCGCATCCATAAAAAGCAGCGGGTCCTATAGTTGTGACGCTGTTTGGAATAACAATGGATGTGAGATTGCTGCAATATGCGAAAGCATCATCACTAATGCGGGTCACGCCGCTGCCGATAGTGACAGAGGTCAGACTGCTGCAACCATAGAAAGCCCCTACTCCAATGCTTGTCACACTATTGGGAATGGTGACGGAAATAAGAGTGCTGCAATTCCGGAAAACATCACGTTCAATGCTTTTCAAGTTGCTGCCAAGGGAAAGATACATCAGACTGCTGCAACCGCAGAAAGCGGAACTTCCGATGCTTATAACGCTCTCGGGTATATCAATGGAGGTCAGACTGCTGCAACCATAGAAAGCACTATTTCCAATTTCTTTTATACTATTTCTTGGAAAAGATACAGATTTTAGATTCGTACAACCCGAAAAAGCCTCTTGAGCGATTTTTGTTACAGAACTTGGTATTGAGACAGAAACCAAACCTTCACAAAAAGAAAATCCACCAACTACAGTGACTAAAAAAATCTCATCTTCATACACAAATGTTTTTGGAATTATAACATCACCGTTATAATAATCGTGATGAGGTTCCATTGGAGCAAAGAGACCAGGCCAAGTGACAGCTGCAGTATGATTCTCCCAGTCAACATCGTAGTATATGCCATCAACATCAATTTCACCCCAAGAAGGGATTGAACACGCCACAATGGCGAGCAACAGGAAGAAAAGTTTTGTTTTCATAATGTTAGATATTTGTTGGTTAATGTAATAACGACTATATATCATTGATTGTGATTGGTCGCTTTTCACTTACTTAATAGCAGAAACAGAGAAAAAGTAACGCGGCTTTCTCAAAAAAATGTTATGATGCGGAAAACACGGAAAACTCACACTGATACGTGAGCGTACATAAACCGTATTTGAATTACTAATTTGACGAAAGTGTCGAAGTTTCAGTGAATCAAGTTAGGCTTATAACGCTTTTAGTCATGTATGTCCTCCTTTTTACATCGTGAGGGATGCTCCTGTTTAACGTCGGTAAGCGACGCTATGTTGCTTGCCTATGTCTTGCACTGCCTGTCAGTGCCAGTGGGGCATTGGCGGGCGGGGTTACTTGTCAGTCGGCATTTTTATTTTTATTCTGTTCTGTTTCCTGCAGTCGGTAGATTTCCTTTTGACGCTCTATCTCCTTGCGCAATTCTTCTTCAGAAGGCAGATAGAGTTTGTATTTGGAGGCAAACAATTGTTTGTTCCTTGCCAGTGTGGAGAATCGTGCCACATCCTCGTTCGTGTCAGAACACAACACAATACCAATGGTCGGATTATCGTCTGTTCTCTTACGGTAGGTGTCGTATAACTGCAAATACATATCCATCTGTCCGACATCCTGATAAGAGATTTTGCTTGTCTTCAAATCAATCAGCACGAAACACTTCAAAATGTAGTTATAGAAAACAAGGTCAATAAAATAATCCGCTTCGGAAGTGCGGATGTGTTGTTGTCGTGCGATAAAGGCATAGCCTTTCCCTAATTCCATGAGGAATTGTTGGATGTTGCCGAGAATCGCGCTTTCAAGATCCGTCTCGGTAAAACTCGGATTGGTCTGTAATCCGAGGAACTCGGCTACAATAGGATTCTTGATAAATTCCCGCTTATCCTCTTGATAAGGAGCCGTTATCCGCTGCATTTCCTCCACAACCGATTCTTTGGATTGCGATAGTAACAGCCGCTCGTAATACTGGCTGCTGATGTTCCGTTCCAATGTGCGGCTGCTCCAGATTTGCTCTGAAGCCTCGTTGAGATACCAGTTCCTTGCCCTTTCATCCGTCACGCGCAATAACGCGCGGAAGTGCGACCATGTAAGATTGTGAACACGCGCGTTCACAATCTCGAAATCCGGGAACAATTGATAGAACTGCGCATAGAAATATAAATTGCGGCGGGAATACGAACTGCCATACAGGGGGACTAATTTTTGCTCCAAAAGGTCAATCAAATGCTGCCCATAGTTCTGCGCGTGACTCTTCCCTTTAATCTCTTGCCCGACAATATGTTTCCCCAGTTGCCAATTGGTGCTTATGATGGAACAATTGATGGCATGATAGGCATCATCCCGACCACTTTGTACGATTTGTTCCGCCTGTTCAACAAAGCTTTTTTCCGACGGAGAGATTTCCGCGGAAACAGCTGGCACTGTATTTGTTGATTCGGTTATTGTCATTTTTGTCGGTATTGATTGTCAAATGTCCGTTTAGGGTCACAATGAACAGGACAAATCCCGCCTGCTTTCCTCCGAAGCGCAAAACATTACGGCGGCAAAGATAGAGGCTTTTGGCGGACAGGGCAAATCAAATACGCATTTTGAGACGATTTATTGCATTATGCAAAAATGACGGAAGGTTTTAACCGGCTGATGATGAGGGCGGGGGGACGGTGCTATTAGGGCAAAGATTCGGCAAAGATACGGCGTTCATTTCCGAATAACACAGTAATCACACGGTAATCACCCGCTAATCACCCGCTTGTATAGGAAAATTCATGCATAATTTTGCGCCATACATATACTGTTCCGACGCTATACGTACACAATCCCACGCTATCGCGATAGTGTTCCGATGTTGTTTCGGTGCTATCCCAACAGTGTCATATACCTAATTCTTATCGTATCATTGAACTATCCGTATGGTCTGCGAGGGGTGCGCAGAGGGCAGGGTGGGGGTGAGGTTGGTTGTCGGCAAGGGCAAGATTGCGGGTTGGCTGCGGTATGATTGCAGGTTGGTGAGGCCAGATTGAAGGCGGGCAGGAGCCAGGTGGAGGTTGGCATGAGGCAGGGAAGATGACGGGGCAGGGGCAAAAACACAGGGAAAATGCGGCAAACTCTTGCATGTTCCTGAAAAAAGCAGTACTTTTGACGGCGATTTGTGAGAAGAACTCAAGCGAGAGCATACATAAACACAACATATACGGAATCAATGGAAAAGAATTTTGTAGAAGAACTCCGTTGGCGCGGGATGCTGCAGGACATCATGCCCGGCACGGAAGAACAACTGATGAAAGAGCCGACCACGGCATACGTGGGCATCGACCCGACGGCTGACAGCCTGCATATAGGTCACCTGTGCAGCATCATGATGCTGCGGCACCTGCAACGCTGCGGTCACAAGCCCATCGCCCTGATAGGCGGCGCAACAGGCATGATAGGCGACCCATCGGGCAAGTCCGCCGAACGCAACCTGCTCACGGAAGAGACCCTGCGGCACAACGTGGAAGCCATCCGCAAACAACTGGAACACTTCCTCGACTTCAATTAGGACGCGCCCAACGCCGCCGAACTGGTGAACAACTACGACTGGATGAAAGACTACACGTTCCTCGACTTCGCGCGCAACGTGGGCAAACTCATCACAGTGAACTACATGATGGCCAAGGACTCGGTGAAGAAGCGCTTCAACGGCGAATACTCGCAGGGCATGTCGTTCACGGAGTTCACCTACCAACTGCTGCAAGGTTACGACTTCGTATATCTGAACGAGCACAAGAACTGCAAGCTTCAGATGGGCGGTTCGGACCAGTGGGGCAACATCACCACCGGCACGGAACTGATAAAGAAGATGACGGGCAACGACGCCTTCGCGCTGACCTGCCCGCTGATAACCAAGTCGGACGGCGTGAAGTTCGGCAAGACGGAAAGCGGCAACGTGTGGCTCGACCGCCGTTACACGAGTCCTTACCGCTTCTACCAGTTCTGGCTGAACGTGGCTGACGAGGACGCAAAGCGCTACATCCGCATCTTCACGTCGTTAGAGAAAGACGAGATAGACGCCCTCATAGCCGAACATGACGCCGCGCCGCACCTTCGCGTGCTGCAGAAACGGCTGGCGAAAGAGGTCACGTGCATGGTTCACAGCGAAAAGGACTACGAGACCGCCGTCAATGCCACCAACATCCTGTTCGGCAACGCCACCAAAGAGGCACTGGAAAGCCTCGACGAAGAGACGTTCCTGCAAGTGTTCGACGGGGTGGAGCAGTACGAGATAAGCCGCCAGGAACTGGAACAGGGCATCGCCCCCCTCGACCTGCTCGCGGAGAAGACGCAGATATTCCCGTCCAAAGGCGAGGCACGGAAGATGATCCAGGGCAACGGCCTGAGCATGAACAAGCAGAAACTGACCGACGCGCAGACACCGATAACGGCCGACGCGCTGATTAACGGCCGTTTCATCCTGTTCCAGAAAGGAAAGAAGAATTACTACCTCGTCGTGTGCAAATAGGCTCAGAGCAAGCCTTCCGCATACGCGCCAAACAGCAAGAGAACGATGAACATCCCCGACAGAATCAGACGATGGCTGTTCCTGAACAAGCAGAAACAGCAACCCGTCCGCGACGTGCGTTTCCCGAAATGGGACAAGGTAAAGACCGTCCTTCTCATCTACGACAGCGACGTGATGGAGAAGAACGCCGATATCCGCGAGATTGTGCGCCGGCTGATGCTGGAGGACAAGCAGGTGACGATGCTCGGTTACGTGGAGCGCAAGGACGTGCAGTCGCCCATCCTGCCCCAAAGCCGCATGCTCGGATGGAAAGACAGGAACTGGCTGCACCAACTGAGCAAGGACGCGGCGTCGTCGATAGCGGAGGCGGAACACGACATCGTGATAGACCTGACACAGACCTACTGCCTGCCGCTGCACTATGCCGCCCTGTTCGCCCGGGCGAAGTTCAAGGTGGGCCGGCACATAATGGACGGGCTGCACGACTTCGACATAGAGATGCCCGAACAGGATATCCACACGCCGCTGTTCGACCAGATTCTACACTACATTCAGACAATAGAAAGCAAGGACTGAGATGAGAAACGAACGACTTTGCGGTCTGGGGACAGCGCTGGTGACCCCCTTCACGGAGAGAGGCGCCGTGGATTATGACTCCCTCGCCCGCCTGATAGACAGGCAGGCCACGGGCGGAGCGGACTATCTGGTGGTGCTGGGCACCACCGGCGAGGCGGTCACGATGACAGCGGACGAACAGCGGGAAGTGACGGAGTTCGTCGTCAACAGAAATGCGGGCCGTCTGCCTTTAGTGGCGGGCGTTGGCGGCAACTGCACCGCCGCCGTGGTTCAGCGACTCGTGTCGCACAGGAGCCGTCTGCAGGACCAGTTCGATGCGATTCTGAGCGTCTGCCCCTACTACAACAAACCCTCGCAGGAAGGCCTGTACCAGCATTTCTCGGCGATAGCGGAGGCAAGCCCCGTGCCGGTGATACTGTACAACGTGCCCGGTCGTACGGGCGTGAACATGCTGCCGGAAACGGCCGTGCGCATCCACAAGAGCCATCCGGACAAGGTGGCGGGCGTGAAAGAGGCCTCGGGCGACATGGCGCAGATAGGCAGGCTGACAGACCTGAGCCAAACGGAAACAGGCGGCGAACTGCTGGTTATCAGCGGCGACGACGGTCTGGCGGCAGCGGTGATGCAACGCGGCGGCGCAGGACTGATATCCGTCGCGTCGAACGCCTATCCGGCAGCGTTCCGGCGAATCGTGCATGAACAGGACAGCGACTTGCAGGCTGAATACGAGCCGTTCGTGCGGCTGCTGTTCAAGGAAGGCAATCCGGCGGGCATCAAGACAGCACTCTGCCAGATGGGACTGATACAGAATGTGCTGCGGCTGCCGTTGGTGCCCAATTCGTGCGAGGTGCAGCAGGAACTGAGCGAATGCATGAAACGACTTCCGGAACGATGAAAGTAAGAATCATATCCCCTTCGGGCGCAGTTGACCCGCAGCGTATAGATGACGCGTCCGACGTGATGCGCTCGTGGGGCTGGCAGGTGAGCGAGGGACAGTACGCCCGCTGCCGGTGCGGACGCTTCGCCGCCACGCAGGACGAACGGCTGGCGGACCTGACGGAGGCGCTGCAGTCGGATGCGGACGTGGTGCTGTGCTCACGCGGCGGCTACGGCCTGCAGCAGATAATAGACCGTCTTCCCGCCCCGCTGGCAAGTGACAGGATGCCGCTTGTCGTGGGTTTCTCCGATATCACTGTCCTGCACCAATGGTGCGCCATCAACGGGCGCGCCTCCCTGCACGGGATGATGTGCAGAGTCAATGCGGAGAACGAACAGCGCGAGGACGTGCTTCTGTGGAAACGCGCCATTGAGGGAGAAAGTATCGAGTACCGTCTGCCGTCCCACGCGCTGAACCGTCCGGGCATGGCGGAAGGCCGGCTGGCAGGAGGGAACCTGAGCGTGCTGTACGGCCTGCAGGCCACGCCGTGGAGTCCCGGCGCGCTGATTGACAAGGCAGATGAACCCGTCATCCTTTTCATAGAGGACATATGCGAAAGGCATTACCATATAGACCGCATGATGCGCAACCTCCGCATGAGCGGCGTGCTGGCACGAATCAGCGGTCTGATAGTTGGGCAAATGACAGACTGTGAGGACGATGAGGGCATGGGAGAGTCGGTGCAAGAGACCATAGCCGATGCCGTAAGCGGATATGCCTATCCTGTCTGTTTCGGCTTTCCGGCAGGGCATGACGAAATGAATTTTCCCCTTCCGTTGAACACCCCGCTGCGGATGCAAATTGACGAGAACGGTCTTTATTTGCGATTTAAGGGCAGGTGACATACGTTTCCGAGGGTTGCGCCAAATCCCACACCGAAGTGAAAAAACGAAAAAAATGAGGGTGTCTCTTGCAGACACCTCTTTTTTGCAGTATCTTTGCACGCTTTTTCGGGCCGAGTGCGTTCCGCCGCCGGAAAGCAAGCACTGAGAATCATACAAACAAACATAAAGATATTATGTCAGAAGACAGAATTATTCCTGTAAAGATTGATGAGGAAATGCGCTCGTCGTACATCGACTATTCGATGAGCGTGATTGTGAGCCGCGCACTGCCCGACGTGCGCGACGGCTTCAAGCCCGTACACAGGCGCGTGCTGTTCGGAATGAACGAACTGGGCAACACGAGCGACAAACCGACCAAGAAGAGCGCACGTATCGTGGGTGAGGTGATGGGTAAATACCACCCGCACGGCGATTCGTCCATCTACGGCACACTGGTGCGTATGGCACAGCCGTGGAACATGCGCTACTGCCTCGTGGACGGTCAGGGTAACTTCGGATCGGTGGACGGCGACAGCCCCGCCGCGATGCGTTACACGGAAGCCCGCCTGAGCAAACTGGCGGAGGAGATGCTGCGCGACATCGAGAAGGACACCGTGGACATGCAGCTCAACTTCGACGACACGATGCGCGAGCCGGTCGTGCTGCCGACACGCTTCCCCAACCTGCTGGTGAACGGCGCGACGGGTATAGCCGTAGGTATGGCGACCAATATGGCGACCCACAACCTGGGCGAGGTGCTTGACGGCTGCGTGGCGTACGTCAAACGCCAGATAGCCATCGATGAGGCCAAAGCCAACGGCGGCGAGGTTCCCGAAGAGATAACCGTAAGCGAACTGATGCAGTACATCAAGGCGCCGGACTTCCCCACCGGAGGCACCATCTACGGCTATCAGGGTGTGCGCGACGCTTTCGAGACAGGACGCGGGCGCATCATCATCCGCTCCAACGCCGACATAGAGACCGAGAACAACGGACGCGAACATATCATCATCACCGAACTGCCCTACGGCGTGGTGAAGAGCGAACTGGTGAAGAAGATTGCCGACCTCGTCAGCGAAAAGAGGATAGAGGGCATCAGCGACATCAGCGACCAGTCGAAACGCGACATCCGCATTGTGGTCGAACTGAAGAAAGACGCCAACGCGCAGGTGGTACTCAACAAACTATACAAGTACACAGACCTGCAGTCGAGCTTCTCGGTCAATAACATCGCGCTGGTGAAGGGCCGTCCGATGCTCCTGAACCTCAAGCAACTGATAGGCAACTTCATCGAGCACCGCATGGACGTGGTAACACGCCGCACACGCTGGGAACTGCGCAAAGCCGAGGAACGCGCGCACATCCTGGAGGGCTTGATTATCGCGGTGGACAACATAGACGAGGTGGTGCGAATCATCCGCGCCTCGCGTACGCCGCAGGACGCACAGACCAATCTGGAGAAACGGTTCGACCTGGACAACCTGCAGTCGAAAGCCATCGTGGACATGCGCCTGAGCGCCCTCACCGGACTGCGCATTGACGAACTCAAGCAGGAGTACGCCGACCTGCAACAGCAGATACAGCACCTCAAGGAACTGCTCGGCAGCGAGATACTGCGCTATCAGGTGATTGTGGAGGAGTGCGAGGAGATAAAAGCCAAATATGCGGACGAGCGCCGCACGCAGGTGGTGAAGATGGCCACCGAGTTCAACCCCGAAGACATGTACGCCGATGACGACATGGTCATCACCATCTCCCACCTCGGCTATATCAAGCGCACTCCGCTGGCAGATTTCCGTCAGCAGGGCAGGGGAGGCATCGGCTCCCGCGCTTCCGCCTCGCGCGACGAGGATTTCATCGAGTATGTCCATCAGGCGTCGATGCACTCCACGATGATGTTCTTCACCGCATACGGCAGACTGTACTGGCAGAAAGTGTATGACCTGCCCGAAGGCAACCGCCAGTCGAAAGGTCGCGCCATCCAGAACATCATCAACCTTGAGAAGGGTGACAAGGTATGCGCCTTCATCAACGTCAAAGGACTGAACGACCCCGACTACGTGCAGAACCACTACCTGATTTTCGCCACCCGCAACGGTCTGATGAAGAAGACCACTCTGGAATCGTACAGCCGTCCGCGTGCCAACGGTATCAATGCCGTGGGACTCCGCGAAGGCGACGCGCTGATAGGTGTCACGCTGACCGACGGCGAGAGCCAGATGCTCATCGCATCCTACAACGGCAAGGTGGTCCGCTTCCCTGAGAATCTTGTGCGCCCGATGGGCAGAACCGCCAGCGGCGTGCGTGCCATCCGCCTTGAAGAGGACGGCAAGGACTGCGCCATCGGCATGATATGCATGGAGAACAACAGCGACAAGACCGTACTCGTCATTTCGGAGAACGGCTTCGGCAAGCGCACACGCCTTGACGACGAGGACGGCGAACCCGTTTACCGCATCACGAGCCGAGGCGCCAAGGGCGTTAAGACAATGAACATAACTGACAAGACCGGCTACCTCATAGGACTGCATGCCGTGGATGACAACGAGGACCTGATGCTCATCACCAAGTCCGGCACCGCCATCCGCATGGCGATGAACACCATCCGCGTGATGGGACGCGCCACGCAGGGTGTCAAACTCATCGAACTGCAGAAACGCAACGACACGCTGATGTTCGGATGCATCGTTCCCAAAGACGAGGAGGAACAGAATGGCACGGATGTTGCAGAAGATTCGCAGGAAGGCATGCAAACCATTGAAAACAACGAATAACAAATAGAGAGTTATGAAGAATATTTTATCACTGGCAGCCGTTGTGCTGATAAGCGCAAGCTGCATGGCACAAAAATCGAATGTAAGAAAGGCGGAGAACCTCGCTCTGGCAGAGACTCCCGACTACGCCGGCGCACGCGCTGCCATCAAGGAGGCCATTGCCAACGAAGAAACCAAAGACCAGGCCAAGACATGGTACATAGCCGGTATGATAGGCTACAAGCAGAACGAGGCCGAATACCTCAAACTCCAGTTGGGCAAAGGAGGAACCGATTACAATGTTCGCGGAACTGCCGTTCTGGAGAGTTATACGTACTGGCTGCAGGCGGACAAACTGGCTATGACTCCCGTCTATGACAAGAAAGGTAAAGCCAAATACGATACCGGCACCCGCAGGAAGATAGCCGACAAGATGGTGGAGTACTACGAGCGCCGCGAACTGGTCTATTACGCCTACAACCTGTGGGAGAAACAGGACTTCGCAAAGGCATACGAGGCGTTCAACGCGTATATTTCCATACCCGATCTGGAGATGATGAGCGAGAAACGCTATCAGGACCGCCTTCCGAGGGACACTACCTATCAGGACATCTGCTACAACGCCGCCCTGGCTGCCTACAACGCGCAGATGTACGATGTGGCCATCAAGGATTTCCGCAAACTGACAGAACAGAACATCAAACCCGTTCAGGCAGGGCAGTTCATCTACCAGAGCTATATCAACGCCGGCGACTCGGCATCCGCCAACGTATGGCTGGATGAGTGCATCAACCGCTTCTCCGACAACACGTGGTTCATGCAGAACCGTATCAACAACCTAGTCAATAGCGGCAAAATGGATGAGGCACTGGTCTATCTGGACAAGGCGATAGCCAAAGACCCGCAGACACAGTACCTCCTGCTCAAAGGCTCCATCCTCGACATGCAGAAGCGTTTCGATGAGGCGATAGCCGTCTATGAGGAGGCTCTGAAAACAGCTCCCGACAACGCTGACCTCCATTACAACTACGGCGTCGTTTATGTGGACATCGCCAACGAGATCAACGAGAAAGCGGCGTATATGAACGCCAAGGACTACAAACTCGCCCGTGTGGAGATTACCGAAACCTTCCGGAAAGCACTGCCTTATTTCCAGAAGGCATACGAAATCCAGCCGGATAACTACACCTACAAGCACCAGCTGCGCTCCCTCTATTACCGCTTGGGTATGCAGAAGGAGTACGACGAACTCGCTGAATAACAATGGGGCGTATCCTCGCAATCGACTACGGACAAAAACGCACGGGATTAGCCGTCACCGACCCGCTTCGGATAACGGCTAACCCGTTGCTTACGCTCCCGACGGAGCAACTGACGGACTGGCTGCGAGATTATCTGGATAACAACATCGTGGACGAAGTGGTCATAGGCCATCCTACGCAACTCAACGGACAGGAGAGCGACAGTATGCGGTACATACGCCCTTTTATGCGGCGTTTCCGGCAGGTCTTTCCCAATGTGCCTCTGACCGAATACGACGAGCGTTTCACATCCACCCTCGCGCACAGGGCGATGATTGCGGGCGGAATGAAGAAAAAGCAGCGGCAGGACAAAGCCGTGGTGGACAAGATTGCCGCCTGCATCATCCTTGAGGACTATCTCCAGACTCTCTGAACAGAAACATTCCACGGTTCTAAACTCTTAACTAAAATGATTCTTCCCATCTATTTATACGGTCAGGCGACACTCCGCAAACCAACCGATGAGATAGCTCCGGATACAGACCTCGATATCAAGCAACTGATTGCCGATATGCACGAGACACTGACCATGGCGGAAGGCTGCGGCCTGGCGGCTCCTCAAATAGGCAAGTCCATCCGGCTGTTCGTTGTCGATGGCTCCGAACTCAAAGACGATTATCCCGAGTGCGCGGACTTCAAGCAGGCTTTTATCAATCCTACCTTGTTGGAAGTGAGCGAGGAAACGGTTTCGTACAGTGAGGGATGTCTTTCCCTGCCCGGTATATCAGAGAATGTGGTGCGCCCCAATACAATAACCATCCGGTATCAGGATGAGGATTTCAACTGGCATACCGACACCTACACCGATTTCAAGGCCCGTATCGTCCAGCACGAGTATGACCACCTTGAAGCACATGTTTTCACAGACCGTATCTCGCCCATCCGCAAGCAGTTCGTTCGCAGCAAACTGGCGAATATAGCCAAAGGGAAAACCGTGTCACGCTATAAGTACAAACACTGATATGGAAGCATACCTAACCGCTCTCGGAATAATTTTCTTGGGGTCGCTGCTGCGATCGTCCACATACGTGCCGCTCAGCATGGTGAACGAATGGTCGTGGGAGTCGTTTTCGTTTGTCCGGGGTATCGTCATTTATATTGCGCTGCCGGCATTGGCGGCGACCAAACTGGCATTGCCGCCCGGCTACCTTTTCTATGAGATGTTCGATGAGGTTCCCGCTTTCCAACTTGCTTCGACCATTGCGCTGGGCGCTGTTTGGGGAGCTGCTGACCTGCTCTATGAACGGAGTATGTTTTATATGGGGGCTTCGCGGGGGCGTGCGTTTTCATCCGCTTTGACCGGTGTAGCCGGCATTGTGCTGGCGGCATGGGTGATGCATACGTTCTTCTTCCATTCGCACCCCGAACCGGGAATCTCCTTGTCTGTCATTGCGGGTATGGTGATAGCATTGGTAGGCTACTGGCTGATGGGCAGGGCAGGCGACAGGAAAGACCGCGAGATACATTCCGACCAGGATGATGACCGCAGGCAGTTCGACATGAAGAGAGGTGTCCTGGCAGCTGTCGCAGGCGGTGTGATGGGAGCCTGTCTCAATATCGCAATGGTTACGGGTGACGGCATCTTCCTGCCGGAAACGCTTGTCGCCTACCGTTGGCTGCCCGCGCTGTTTCTTTTTTGCATAGGCGCTTTTGTTTCTAATACGGTCATCTGTGTCGTGCAGAACATCCGCAATCATACGTTCTATGAGTACTCCCAACCCGGCGTATGGAAAATGAACCTGATTATATGCGTGCTGACAGGAGTTGCCGAGTTCGCCGCTCTGTACGGTTTCTGCGTAGGGCGCACGTTTTTTAAGGATACGCCGCTGATGCTCTTCGCTTTCCTTGTCCTGCTCGTTTCGCAGACCTTGTTCTCCCACATGTGGGAAATGATTGTCAATGAATGGCACGGAATCAGCCGGAAAACGGAGAGATACCTGATAGGCGGGATAATCCTCCTGCTTTTGAGCGTTATTGTTCCCGCCTTGCTGGATAAGATATAGAATGTTTGGTATGGATTTTGCAGAAAGAGTAGAAGAATGCCTGTTACCACTTATATGAAACGATTGGCAACCATAATATTGCTTGTTTTTTCGGGTCTTGTCCCGTTTGTGGCCTTGAATGCACAGAACTCGACTTCTTCCCCTTCTTCGCGTTTCGGTTACGGCGAGATGAATGAGAATATCCCCACAGCCTACAGGGGAATGGGAGGAGCATTCTCAGGTTTGCGACAGCGGTCGGTCGTCAATCCGTCACAACCCGCTTCTTACACAGTATGTGACAGTGTCACTTTTATGTTCGACCTTGCTGCAAGCGCGATGTGGACACGGTATGCAGACCTGAACGGTCATCGCAACCGTCCCAACGGAAACCTTGATTTCGTCACCCTGCAGTTCCCCATCTGGAAGCAGCATATCGCCTTTTCCGCCGGTGTGATGCCCTATACGTCAGTGGGCTATGATTTTGCTTTGAGCGGAAATGCGGGCGGATATGATTATCAAGTGAGTTATCAGGGCGAAGGCGGTATAACCAATGTCTATGGCGGATTGAGTTTCAATATACTGGATTGGGTCGCACTCGGGGCGAATGCCTACTATATGTTCGGCGATGCAACCAACATCATAGCGCTTTCCTTCACTGACAATGCGCTGCAGGGATCGACCATGTATCAGAACATGCGGATCAATTCGTTCCGTTTCCGCTATGGTGCGCAACTCTTCCATACCTTCGCAGACAGGCACCGCATCGTGTTGGGAGCGGTGGTGGAGAACAAACAGCCGCTACGGGGAGAATTCGTGCAGTATGAACTAAACACGCTTGATTCCGTGCTGGTGCAGAACAGCGGTTTCCAAATTCCGTTGTTCTATAGCGTAGGGGCAAGTTATTGCTTCGATGAGCGGTTGCTGCTCGCCTTTGATTACAGCATCCAGAACTGGAAGGACGCCAAGTATTTTGGTATGACCGATGTGCTTTGTAACCGTTCGCGGTATGCGTTCGGAGCTGAGTACCGTCACAACCGTATGAGCCGCAGGTATTCCGAACGTATGTTCTGGCGGGTCGGCGCGACCGTGATGGATTCCTATGTACAAGCTGGGGCAAAAAAAGATTTTGCCATCTCTGTAGGTATGGGGTTCCCGCTCCGCACCACCGAAACGCTGTTCAATCTCTCTCTAGAGTATAACCGGCGGCATTCAGCCTCCAGTCTGGTGGAAGATAATCTGAAATTGACAGTCAATATCGCCGTTGCCGAAAACTGGTTCTTCAAACGGAAACTGTAACACTCAATAATCAAGTAACCAATTAAAACCGTATATAACTATGAAAGCCAAATCACTTATCCTTATTGCGCTGTGCGCCGCCGTTCCGGCACTTGCCATCGCCAAACAGCCCAAGAACAACCTTGCCGACCAAGCGGCGGGAATGTATGCGGATGATGAACCGACCATCACTGAAGAGTGTGTCAAGAACGTTTCTGTTGTGCACACATTGGTCAAGGCCAAACAGTTCGCGGAGGCTTACGAACCGTGGATGGAAGTTTATACCGATTGTCCGAACGCCAACAAGTCAATCTATACCGACGGAGCGAAAATCGTGGATTATTTTTATGCCGCCACGACTGACCCAGCGGAGAAGAAACGTCTGGCGCAACTATCCGTCGATATGTGCGACAAGCGTATCCGCTTCTTCGGTAATGACCCAAAGTATCCGACAGCCTATATTCTGGGCGAAAAAGGTCTGGCATATTGTGAACACTTCCCTGATGACGAAGTGAAAGAAGCTGCATACCCTTGGTTTAAACAGTCTATAGAAGGACTGAAGGAACGCTCCAAAATTACTGTCCTAGTCGAGTTCCTCAAAGTCAGTTACAATCTATACAAGTCAGACCCCAGTCGCTATGGTGAGCAGTTTATAGCCGATTATACGCTTGTCAGTGGATATCTGCAGGCACAGGCTGCTGACCATACCAACAAGAACGCTTCAGCTGCCGCTCAGCAGAAGGACTACGTGGACAACATCTTTGCCGTGTCGGGAGCCGCCAATTGTGACCAACTAGACAGACTCTATACAGCATACGTGCAAGAGAACAAAGATAATATGGAGAACCTCTTCAAAGTTATCAGTCTATACAAGCGTGTGGGGTGTACAGAATCGGACACCTATTTTGCCGCCGCAGAGTATGCCCATAAAATGCAGCCCGCCGAGGAGTCGGCCGCCGGTTGCGCCAAAATGTGCATGAAGAAAGAAGACTGGCGTGGGGCGATTGCTTATTATGAGGAGGCTCTCAAACTGGTGGAAGACGAGAATGATGATGACATTGATGACTACCTTTATATGATAGCCTTCATCAATTTCGACAAGATGAAGAACTATACCGAGGCTCGCCGTTATGCCCGTATGAGTCTGGAGGCCAACCAACTGCAAGGGCGCTGCTATATCCTTATCGGTCTTTGCTATGCTTCCGCAAAGCCCTATACCGACGGAAGCGCGAAAGCTGCCATCCTCAACAAGACGGTATTTTGGGCGGCGGTTGACCAGTTCCAGAAAGCCAAACAGGTGGAACCATCCTGCGCCGAGGATGCCAATAAACTGATAAACAACTATAGCAAATACTTCCCCACCAAGGAGGATATGTTCGACCTGCCCAACGAGTTCGGCGAAGGCACGTTTATCGTAGGCGGATGGATCAACGAACGTACTGTTTGCCGTGCTGCGCACTAATTTCAGGTTATGCTTAGGTGCTGTCATTCTTATGGCAGCACCTTCCTTTTTCTCTGCCTGTCGGCAAAGTGATGTCCGTCAGACGGAAGCCGTTGCAGACAGGCAGATTGTCCCTGTACTTGATGTGGACAGCGTTACTACACTCATCTCCGATTCGGGAGTGGTGAGGTATCGCATTTCCTCTCCCCGATGGCAAATCTACGACAAAGCCGAACCCTCCTATTGGGAGTTTGTCCAGGGTATTTATCTGGAGGAGTTTGACGAAACGCTGCGTGTGCAGGCATCCCTTCGGTCAGACTATGCAAAGTATCTTGACAAGGAGGAACGCTGGGAACTCAATGGACACGTGCATGCTCTCAACGAGCAAGGCGAGACATTTGACACCGAGATGCTTATATGGGATCAGAAAACGGAACGTGTCTTTTCCGATTCTGCTATCACCATCACACGTGATTCTTCCATCATACAAGGAGTAGGTTTTGAATCCAATCAGACGATGACCAATTATACCATTCTTAATCCTACTGGCTATTTTACAGTTGATGAGTGAGTTTCTATGTGCTGAATTATAGAAGGAAGCTTGCACAGGTCGTTTGGCAATTGTCAAAAAATGAAAAAATATTGCTGCATTATTGCTATATGTTCAAAATGTTGTACCTTTGCCCGCCTGCATAGTAGGATATAACCAGTGCAGAGAGTGAAACGGATATTCAAAAGGTAACTGTTCACGGGAAGTAGTTCAGTCCGGTGGAATACCTGCTTTGGGAGCAGGGGGTCGCAGGTTCGAATCCTGTCTTCCCGACTTATTTGTTAAAAATCAACATTATGCAACTTAAGAAATCTCCAAGTGCCAGTCTTGAAGGCCAGAAAGCAACCTACGTTTTGGTGGGTTTGGTATTCGTGTTGAGCATTTGCTATGTCGCTTTCGAATGGACAGAAAGAGACGTAACCAAGTACGAAGTGGCGGATCAAGAGTTCCAGTTTGAGGAGGAAATCGAGATCCAGCAAACCAGTCAGGAAACTCCTCCCCCTCCTCCACCACCTGTGGTTCAGGAAGTGGAAGTGCTTAACGTGGTAGAAGACGATGTGGAAACACAGGAGATAGAAATCAATACTGAGGATCAGAAGGATGTCGAGGTAGTTATCCAAGCCCCTGTGGAAGTTGTGGAAGAGGAAGAAGAGGAAGAAGTGGTCTTCGTGGTAGTGGAGGATATGCCCGAGTTTCCAGGAGGACAGCAGGCTCTCTTCAAGTTCCTCAGCGACAACGTCAAGTATCCGATTATAGCTCAGGAGAATGGTATTCAGGGACGCGTCATCTGCCAGTTCGTGGTCAATAAGGACGGCAATATTGTGGATGTTGAGGTGGTTCGCTCCGGAGGTGACCCCTCGCTTGACAAAGAGGCTATCCGTGTCATCAAGTCAATGCCCAAATGGAAACCAGGTAAGCAGCGCGGTAAACCCGTAAGGGTTAAATATACAGTTCCTGTTAATTTCCGTCTCCAATAGGTTTGGATCTCTCTACACAAGATATAACGTATTGCAAGGGTGTCGGTACCAAGCGTGCCGACATTCTTCGTAAAGAATTGGGGGTGCATACCGCTCTTGATATGCTGTTGCAGTACCCCTACAAGTACATTGACCGCAGCCGGTTCGTCTATATCCACGAGATAGACAACGAGGACACGTTTGTCCAGATTAAGGGAGTCATCACTGAGTACCATACGGTCGGTGCCGGTAGGGCGGAACGGATGACGGCTACGTTCTCGGACGGTCATCACACAATCGAACTGGTCTGGTTCCGCCAGATAAAGTATCTGAAACTGCAGCTCAACACACCCTACCTGCTTTTCGGCAAGCCGTCGGCTTTCAACCATCAGTACAACTTCGTCCATCCCGAACTCACTCTGTGGGACAAGGTCAAGCCCGAGATGACAAGCGGACTGGAGCCCTACTACAACACCACCGAGCGGATGAAGAGCGCGGGACTCAACTCCCGGGGTATGCGCACCATCATCCTCAACCTCAAGGACGAACTGCGGAGCGGTCTGCCCGAGACGCTTGGAATGGATCTTGTGCAGGCATACCGCCTGATGAGTCGTTCGGAGGCTGTCTATTCGGTGCATTTCCCTAAGGACACGCTTACGATGCAGCAGGCTCGGGCAAGGCTCAAGTTTGAGGAACTGTTCTACATCCAGCTCCAGTTGCTGCGCCAGATGAAGCAGCGCGAGCGGAACGAAGGATACAGGATGCCGGTGGTCGGACATTTTTTCCATCATTTCTACCGTGACTGCCTTCCCTTTGAACTCACCGATGCGCAGAAGCGTGTCGTCCGTGAGATACAGGCGGATTTACGTTCAGGTACGCAGATGAACCGCCTGCTGCAAGGGGATGTGGGGTCGGGAAAGACCTTGGTTGCGCTCCTGTGCGCACTTCTGGCTGCGGATAACGGCTATCAGACTTGTATCATGGCTCCCACGGAGATTCTTGCACGGCAGCACATGCAGACGCTGACGGAGATGCTGCGGGGTACGGAAGTTCAGGTGGCTCTTCTCACGGGGGCCACCACCCGCAAGCAACGTGAGACGCTTCATCAGGCTCTCCGTGCCGGACAGACACATATCCTTGTCGGCACGCATGCCCTGCTGGAGGACGAGGTGCAGTTCGCCAATCTGGGTCTGTGCATCATCGACGAGCAGCACCGTTTCGGCGTGGCGCAACGCTCGCGGCTGTGGTACAAGAACGAACACGCCCCTCACATTCTCGTCATGACCGCCACACCCATCCCCCGCACGCTCGCCATGACCGTCTATGGCGACCTCAAAGTCAGCGTCATTGACCAGCTGCCGCCCGGACGCAAGCCCGTGCAGACGCTCCATTACACCCTCTATCGCAAATCCGCCGTCTATCAGTTTATGAGTCAGCAGATAGCCAAGGGGCAGCAGGTCTATGTCGTCTTCCCGCTTATCAAGGAGAACGAGCAGCTTGACCTGCAGGACTTGCAGAACGGTTTTGATGAGATATGTCTGGCTTTTCCGCAGTACCGTGTCTCAATGGTTCACGGGCAGATGAAAGCCGCCGACAAGGATGAGCAGATGCAGCGTTTCCAGCGCGGCGAGACGCAGATACTGGTTGCCACGACGGTTATAGAGGTTGGGGTGAATGTGTCGAACGCCAGCGTGATGGTGATTATGAACGCCGAGCGGTTCGGGTTGAGCCAGTTGCACCAGCTGCGGGGCAGGGTAGGGCGTGGTGCGGAGCAGAGTTACTGTATCCTACTCACCCGCGTCGAACTGTCCAAGGACACTCGCCAGCGGATGGATATCATGGTCGCTACCAACGACGGTTTCCGTATCGCCGAGGCAGATCTACAACTGCGTGGTCCGGGCGACCTTGAGGGCACGCAGCAGTCAGGACTTCCCTTTGACCTCAAGATAGCCTCTCTTGCCACCGACGGTAGGTTGCTAGAGATGGCGCGCGAAGCAGCACAGACTCTTTTGGACGATGACCCGCTACTCGAGAAAGAGCGCAACCGCCTTTACAAGCGGCATTTGGACACGCTCCGTCTCACCGCTGCCAATTGGAGCGACATTTCATAACAGGTAAAAGGATGGCGGAAAGGATCAGAGTTCCTCGCGGATGAGGTAGTCGTTGCGCGACTGCGAGTTGCGGATGACCAGTTCGCCGAGGAAACCCGCCAGAAAGAGCATACAGCCGAGAATCATCATTAGGATAGCGATGTGGAAATATGGGTTGGTGCCAATCAGCATGGCATGAACGCCGTTGGCGAGCGCGTGCAGTTTCATCACCGCCACCACCACCACCGCCACAAAACCGATGATGAACATCAGGCTGCCGACCATGCCGAAGAAATGCATGGGCTGCTTGCCGAACCGGTTGAGAAACCAGAGGGTCAGCAGATCTAGGTAGCCGTTGACGAAACGGTTGAGTCCGAACTTGCTGACACCGAACTCGCGTTTGCGGTGCTGCACCACTTTTTCGCCAATTTTCGTGAATCCGGCGTTCTTCGCAAGATAGGGTATGTAACGGTGCATCTCGGAGAAGACCTCGATGTTCTTCACCACCTCGTTGCGGTAAGCCTTGAGCCCGCAGTTCATGTCGTGAAGTTGGATGCCCGTCACGCGCCTTGCTGTGGCGTTGAAGAGTTTGGACGGGATGTTCTTCGTCAGGCGGTTGTCGTAGCGTTTCTTCTTCCATCCACTGACCAAGTCGTAGCCCTCTTCTGTTATCATGCGGTAGAGTTCGGGTATCTCGTCCGGCGAGTCCTGCAGATCGGCATCCATCGTGATAACCACCTTCCCCTCTGCTTTGCGGAAACCGCAGAACAGAGCCGCCGACTTGCCGTAGTTGCGGCGGAAACGTATGCTCCGCACCGTATCCGGCGACTGGCTGTGGAGGCGCGATATGACCTCCCATGAGTCGTCCGTGGAGCCGTCGTCAATGAAGAGAATCTCGTAGGAGAAACGGTGTTCGTCCATCACGCGGACGAGCCATTCATAGAGCGACGGCAGCGATTCCGCCTCATCGAAAAGAGGGATAACGACAGAGATGTCCATAAGGAAACACGGATACAAGATTATGCGGACAAAAGTAGTCCGATTTTTCGGAACGACCAAGAGAAAATCAGATATTGCGGATTTTTTTGTGAGGATACAAACATTTGCGTATCTTTGCGCGCTTTATACCGTGAATCGAGGCTTTTGCAAAAGTTAATAACGAAAATCACAACAATATGAAGAGAACACTACTTGCTGTTTTGGCACTGGGAATGATGGCGGCTGTTCACGCTGAGCAGCCTGATAAGGTGCTGATGACCATTGACGGAAAGCCAATTATGGCATCCGAGTTCATGTACATCTACGAGAAGAACAACCAGGAGGCGGCATCCGACCCCAAGTCGATGGACGAGTATCTGGATCTGTTCACCCGGTTCAAACTGAAGGTGGCGGAAGCCGAGGCGGATCGGCTGGATACGGCAAAGTCCTTCAATGAGGAGTTGAATGGCTACCGCGCACAGGCCGTGGAGAAGTACCTCCGTGATGAGCAGGCGATTGACAGTCTGGTCCGTCTTAGCTATTACCGTATGGCGCATCTCCGCCGCGCGGCGCACATAGCCGTCCGTTGTGGCGAGGACGCAGGCGACTCGCTCCGTCAGGCTGCCGAAGCACGCATCCAAGACCTGCGCAGGCGCGCTGTTTCGGGCAAGGAGGATTTCTACGCGCTTGCTGAGAAATACTCTGAAGACCCGAACAAGGAAGCAAACGGCTCCGAATTGGGGTGGATCATACCGTTCCGCTACATATACAGTTTTGAGGATGCGGTCTATGGCGCTCCTGTGGGTGGCATAAGCGAAGTCTTCCACAGCCCGTACGGTCTGCATATCGCTCTGGTGGAGGAGGAGATTGAGACGGAAGAAGTTCACGCGGCGCACATTATGAAAATGACCCCGAAAGGAGATGAGAACAAGGAAGTGGAAGCCAAACGTGCGATAGACAGCCTGTATCAGGTGGTGATGAAAGGAGCGGATTTTGACGAGACGGCTCTCAGAAACTCCGATGACAAGGGCAGTGCCGTACGCGGCGGCGATCTGGGCTGGTTCACTCGGGGTGTGATGATCCCCCCCTTCGAGAAAACGGCTTTCGCCCTTCAGCCGGGTGAGACGAGTGAACCTCTCCACAGCGATTACGGATGGCATATCATACGTGTTTACGACCGTCGTAAGACAGAACCGCTGGACAGCATGTATACCGCTATCCGCCGAAAAGTGGAGCGCGATGACCGTATGGAGGAAGCTCACAAATCGTTTGTTCGCAAGACACGGCAGGAATACGCCCTTCCACAATCGATGAGCGATGAGGAGGTGATGGCATATGCGGACGCGCATCTTGAGGAGAAATATCCAGAGTTGCACAATCTGGTGCGTGAGTACCACGATGGCATTTTGCTCTTTGACATCAGCGTGGATCGCGTATGGGACAGTGCAAGCAAGGACACGGCGGGGCTGATACGCTACTTTGAGGAGCACAGGGACGCTTACAAATGGGATGAGCCACGTTTCAAGGGCTTCGTCATCTACGCCCGTGACAAGAAAACCGCCAAGCGCGCTGAAACCATAGCGAAGACAGTCCCCGCTGATAGTGTGGCAAAGACGATACGCGAGCGGATGAACAATGACAGCATAACCATTGTGCGCGTGGAAAGAGGTCTGTGGAAAAAGGGACAGAACCCCGCTGTGGACAAGTTCGGACTGAAATCCAAGGTGAAAGACTACCAGCCAGATAAAGAGTTCCCCGTTGTGGTGGCGGTTGGAAAGAAAATCGCCAATCCGGAGTCGTACACCGACGAGCGCGGCAAGGTGGTAACCGATTATCAGGATCAATTAGAACAGGCATGGGTGGAGGAACTCAGAAAGAAACACACGGTCGTGCTCAATGAGGAAGTCTGGCAGCAGTTGAAAGCAGGCAGATGACGAGGACTCAGAAACGGTGGATAGCGGTTGCGGCGGGGGCATTACTCCTGAATATGCTGCTGCGCAGTGTGACGGTCAGGTGGGATTTGACCGCCGACCGCCGTTATACCGTCCATCGTCAGTCGCTTGAGGAGGTGGAGAAACTGGATGCTCCCGTCATTGTCACCCTCTATCTGCAGGGGGGTATGAACAGTAGTTTCAAGCGGCTGAAGGAGTCCGCCGGGTATCTGATTGATGAACTGCACCGTCACAACCGGCTTGTCCGGCTTTATGACGGCGACATAGAAGAACGTGAGTACGCTCTTTTGCAGCAACAGGGCTATTCGCCTATTGCGGTGCACGAGCGCGCGAGAGACGGAAAAACCGAGCAGACCACCGTATGGCCCTACGCGCGGATAACCTACAAGAACAAATCGATGGTGATAAGCCTCTTGCAGCAGAACCGGTGCTTGAGCGGCGAGGAGAATCTCAACCGCTCGATCGAGGGGTTGGAGTTCGCCTTTATGGAGGCTCTTCATTCGCTCCGCAAGGACAGCGTTGAGCGAATCGCATTTCTTGAAGGACACGGCGAGATGGGCGATACGCAGGTGTATGACTGGCAGTTGGCTCTCCGTCGCTATTTTCAGGTGGATAGAGGGGCGTTGGGAACGGATGTCAGTGCGCTGGACGATTACCGCGCCGTGGTGATAGCTGACCCGCAAAGACCTTTCAGCGAAACGGACAAGTACATACTTGATCAGTATATAATGCGCGGCGGCAGCGTGATGTGGCTGCTCAACGGTGTCCGCTTTTCCAAGGATATGCTGACGGACAACGGAGTGACCCCTGTCGTAGCCCTAGACTTGAATCTGAACGACATGCTGTTTCGCTACGGTGTGCGTATCAATCCCGCTCTGGTGCAGGATATGCAGTGCCTGAGCATTCCCGTGGATGTGTCATCCGACCCGCAGCGTCCGCAGTATCAGCCTCTTCCGTGGACCTACGCGCCGCTGCTGCTGACCAATGGGCAGTCGCCTGTGACCCGTAATATGATGCAGGTGAGTTGCACGATGGCGTCGCTCGTTGATCTTGTGGGGGGCGAGGAAAGGATTCAGAAAACCATCCTTCTTGCCACTTCCGATGCGTCAAGCCTGACTTCCGCTCCGGCAGAGGTGGATTTGAGCGATTTGAGCATTGATACGGAGCGTTTCCGCAACGCGTATATGCCCGTGGCGGTGTCACTGGATGGCAGGTTCTCCTCGTTTTTTACCCATCGCATCGTGCCGGATGCCCTCAAGAGCCAGCGGGAAACGCTGACGGAGGGCGGAAGCCGCCAGATAGTGGTGGCGGCAGGTAGCATAGCGGGCAACGAATGGCAGGACGGACGGCCCCTGCCGGCGGGTTTTGACCGCTACTCGAAGACACAGTTCGGCAACCGTGACTTTCTGGTGCAGTCTGTCCTGTGGCTGACCGATGACTGCGGGCTGATTGACCTCAGACAGCGTCTGGTGGCTCTGCGGCTGATAAACAACAAGAAAGCATTTGCCAATCGGACATTTATTCAGTCTGTCAGCATTGCGGTGCCTGTGTTGCTTCTCCTCCTGACGGGAGTGGGAGTGATATTGGGAAGACGTTACAAGTACAGTAAATCTAATGACTAAAAAACAATTGGTTATGTCGGACGGAAGAATATTAAGACTCGCTATCCCGCTGCTTGCTCTTCTTGTTGTGTCTGTCACGCAGGCAACCGCTCAGACGGCGGATTTTCCGTACCCTACTGACACGATAAAGGACACGGTGGTTTACCGTTATCCCGCGCCGAAGAGCATTGGCATTTACCGTATCAGCAAGATTTTCGGTGTCTCGCAGGAGGATATTCTTCGTTGGAATCCGCAACTGCGTGACCGCGGACCGCAACTGGACGAAATACTGCTGATTCCGGCGGGAAAAGCGGTCGTGAAGAATGGCACTCGGGAAACGCCAAGACTACCGGATGTGGAGGAAAAGCATGACACGCACAGTAGTAATAAAAATGTGAAGATTTCGGAAAAGGAAGAGAATACAGAGCGCGCCGTTGCCAAAGAGAAGTCGTCCGTTCTGTACAACGGCGATGAAGAGCCGTTTGTTTCTTTGACCGACACGTCACGGATATGGCGTCTAGCGGTATTGCTTCCGTTTGACAGCCGTTCAGCGGACAGGGACGAATACAACGACCGTTTCTACGATTTCTACACAGGACTGCTGACGGCTGTTTATCAGACGCAACGGACGGGGATGCGGTTGGAAATCCACACCTATGATGTACCCCGGACGGGGAATCATCTCAGGAATGTCCTTAATGACCCATGGATAGAGACGGCGCACGCGATAATCGGTCCCGCCTATACCAATCAGGTGAACAAAATGGCGGCATGGAGCAAGGAACACCCGATATGGATGCTGGTTCCCTTCACTTCGCGCGTGGCAGGTATAGCGGAAAACCCGTATATCCTCCAGTTCAACCCACCCCCTGACCGCAAGGCGCGCTGTCTGGCAGACACGATTGAGCAGCACAAGGACAACCTGCACTGTATCTACATCAAAGCGGATCGCCGTCCGTCGCCGGAGGTGGCGTACCTGCTGCAGGAACTCAGTGAGTTACAGATAGAGGTGGATACTGTTCCCTTGCGCGCCCTTATGAGCGATTCGGCGGACTATGCGGCGCGCGACAGCGTGACGAACCTCGTCATCCTGCATACCGACAACTACACCAACGCGAGCGTCATCCTTCCCCACGTGAAACAACTGGCCATCCGCCACGATGTTAGGCTGCTGGCACAGGACTCGTGGGTACAGCAGGAAGAGATAGCCGTACTCCGTCCCGTCTATGCCTGTTTCTTCCGCCAGCCTGACAAGTACTCGTCAGCCCTGCGGGAATACAACCTGCTGCACAACCATTATTTCTCCGCCGATTCCGCCTACACTCCGGCAATATCGTATCCGCGTTTCGATATGCTGGGGTACGATTTGACAAGGCATCTGCTTGAAATGTTGCCTGAACTGTACGAGAGAGAAGCGGGAACGGACACGGATACGAATATGGATTACGTTGTGTCCGAGCCGTTCACGAAAGGCATCCAGTCCACTGTCCGCTACGTGCGTACGGGCGTGGACGGCGGATGGATCAACGAACATATACAGGCAGTCTATTAGGATGGTGAAACGCTTTATCACAGTCATATTGCTTATAATTCTGTCCGTCAGCCTGTCGGCACAGCCCCGCCTTGCCCGTGCGGAGATATACGCCGGAGCGCACGGCGGTGTGACCGGCTCGATGGTGCTCTTCTCGCCTGTAGTGACAGGGACGGACAATGTGCTTTCGACAGCATTATTGGGTGGTAACGGAGGGCTGGTGTTCCGCTATAACGGACACAAGTACTGCGGTCTGCAGGTGGAAATGAACTATATGCACCGTGGCTGGCGCGAGACGGAGGAGTCGATGAACATCCGCTACAACCGCAGTCTGCACTATGTGGAGGTGCCTTTCCTGTTCCATCTATATTTCGGCAGCGACCGCCATCGTGTTTTTCTTAACGCTGGGCCGCAGGTAGGCTATTGCTTTTCTGACTTGTCGTCCGGCAATGGCCATCCGACGGCGACGGAGCAGTACAAGACTCTTGACAGACGCTTTGACTACGGCATAGCCGTTGGACTGGGATACACGGCGCGCACCCGTGATGTCGGTTCGTTCCAGATAGAGGCACGGTTCAACTTCAGTTTTAGCAACATCTTCAGCGACCACAAGAAGGACTGGTTCGCACAGTCGCACCCGATGGATCTGACCCTGAATATAGGATATCTGTGGGAGTTTAAAGGCAAATCAAAAGGTTATAAACAACACGGTATATGAAAATCATTTCGATAGCTAATCAAAAAGGTGGTGTGGGCAAGACGACCACATCCATCAATCTCTCTGCCGGTCTGGCAAGCGAGGGCAGGCGCGTCCTGCTGGTGGATGCCGATCCGCAGGCGAACGCCTCTTCGGGGCTCGGCATTGACATCAAGACACTGGAAAAGACCATCTACGAATGTCTGGTGAGCGACATTGACCCCAATACGGCGGTTTTGGAAACAAGCGTGAAGAACCTCAGCGTTCTGCCCAGCCACATCGATTTGGTGGGGGCGGAGATAGAGATGCTGAATCTCGATGACCGAGAGCAGCGGATGAGACGTATGCTCTCTCGTCTGGAGGACTGGTACGACTACATCCTGATTGACTGCTCGCCTTCACTGGGACTGATAACGGTGAACGCCCTGACGGCAAGTCATTCGGTGATTATCCCCGTACAGTGTGAGTTCTTCGCTTTGGAAGGTATAGCCAAACTGCTCAACACCATCAAGATTATCAAAGGACAGCTGAATCCCTGCCTGCAGATGGAGGGCTTCCTGCTGACGATGTACGACAGCCGCCTGCGTCTGAGCAATCAGGTGTACGAGGAGGTGAAACGCCACTTCGGTAAACTGGTGTTCGAGACGGTCATTTCGCGCAATGTGCGCCTGAGCGAGGCTCCGAGCCACGGCATGTCGGTCATTGAGTACGACCCCTTGTCCAAAGGTGCGCAGAACTATGTTCAATTAGCTAAAGAACTCATTAGCAGATGAAAAAACAGACAGGTTTAGGGCGCGGTCTGGACGCGCTCATCGATACGCACGTGATGACCGAAGGGTCCTCCTCCATCAACGAGGTGGATTTGTCGCTAATCAGCGCCAATCCCGACCAGCCGCGCCGCTCGTTTGATGCGGAGGCGCTGGAGGAGTTGAGTCATTCCATCCGCGAGCATGGAGTCATATCCCCCATCACGCTCCGCAAGAACGATGACGGCACCTATATGATTATCGCGGGCGAGCGGCGTTTCCGTGCGGCCGGAATGGCGGGACTGAAGACCATCCCCGCCTACGTCCGCACTGCCAAGGACGAGCAGGTAATGGAATGGGCGCTCATAGAGAACATCCAGCGTGAGGATCTGGACGCCATCGAGATTGCGCTTGCCTATCAGAAACTGATGGACGACTACCAGCTCACGCAGGAGAGTATGGCGGAGCGGGTCGGCAAGAAGCGCGCCACCGTGGCGAACTACCTCCGGCTGCTCCGGCTGCCAGCCGAGATACAGATGGGCATCAAGGAGAAGAAAATCGATATGGGACACGCCCGCGCCATTCTGGTCAGCCCCTCCACTGAACTCCAACTGGACATCTACAAGCGCATTCTGCGCGACGGTCTGAGCGTGAGGAAAGTGGAGGAGATGGTGAGCAAAAACAAGAAAGAACGACCGCAAGCCCCCGCAAAGACAAATCCCTATCAGGAACAAGAAAAAGCCCTTGAACAACAATTGAGGATGGGTGTGCGCATTGACAACAAGCATCTGACCGTTACATTCCGAACAGAGGAACAACTCCGGCAAATCATTGACCTGCTGTCACGTTGAAGCCCTTCGCACTGACCATATTGTTGCTAATGCTCTGCCGTTTCTGCCTTGCGGAAACGGAGGAGGCGGCTGTAATGTTGGAGAGGACGGACACGGTGCCCCATCAAGAAGTGCCAGGTGGTGTGCCGTCAGCCGCCGACACGCTGAAACTGTGGAGTCCCGATCCCTCCCGCGCCACGTGGCTCGCGGTCATTGTTCCGGGACTAGGGCAGATATACAACCGCAGTTACTGGAAACTGCCCATAGTCTATGGTGCGTTTATGGGCTGCGCATACGCTATTTCCTGGAATGGGCGCATGTATGATGACTACAAGGGGGCGTATCGCGACATACTGACGGACGCGGAACTGTCAACCGACCCAGCGCGCTCCTACAACGCCATTCTGCCGCCCGGATACACCATCGAGAGTATGGGAGGTCGAAGCCAGTACACCTCCACACTCAACAGCCGACAGAACAGATACCGCCGCTATCGTGACTTGTCCATCGCGGCAACCATCGGAGTGTATATCCTCTCCATCATCGATGCTTACGTGGACGCGCAGCTGTTTGATTTTGACATAAGCCCTGACCTTTCTTTGAACATCGAACCCCAATTGCATTACGAGCCGTTTCATGAGCAAAAAAGCGCGGAAGTTAAATTGGCATTTACCTTTTGATTATGAACAGACTGAAATATATTCTTACCCTGTTGTCAGTAAGCGTTTGCCTGCATACGGCAGCGCAGACCGACTCGCTGAACCTGTCTGACACGCTCATCTACGAGAACGCCATTCTGGACTCGATGTTGGCGCAGGCTGACACCACGGACTTGCGTCCGGACATGTATGCTTCTGACACCTCCGAAAACAACATCCTCTGCTTCTTCGATGAGGCGATGGCTTGGCTTGACACCACCGACTGTACCTCATCGGGCATCATCACCGAACTGCCCGATTCGGTATATAAGGAACGCCTGCAGGCTCTGCCTTTTGTTATCGAGGTACCTTACAACCACGTTGTCCGCGAATGTATTCACAAGTACATCAAAGGCTCGGGCAGACAACTCGCCAAACTGTGCCGTCTGTCTGAATACTACTTCCCTATGTTCGAGGACATCCTTGAACGCTACGACCTTCCCTACGAACTGTGCTACCTCGCGGTTATCGAGTCGGCACTCAACCCTCAGGCGCACTCCCGTATGGGAGCCGCCGGACTGTGGCAGTTCATGCCCTCCACGGGACGGCTGTACGGACTGGAAATCAATTCGCTGGTGGACGAGCGGCGCGACCCCATCCGCTCGACGGAAGCCGCCTGCCGCTACCTCAAGAATCTTCATTCGCTGTTCGGCGACTGGAACCTCGCTATCGCGTCCTACAACTGCGGTCCAGGAAATGTGAACAAAGCCATCCGACGTGCAGGCGGCAAGCGCGACTTCTGGTCCATCTATCCCTACCTGCCGCGTGAGACACGCAGTTACCTGCCCATCTTCATCGCCGCCTCCTACGCGATGAACTACGCCGACCAGCACGGCATCTGTCCCGAACCTTCCATACGCCCGTTGGTGACAGACACGCTGTATACCAGTCAGCGTATGCACCTGCAGCAGGTGTCGGACATCCTTCAGATTGACATGGCGGAACTGCGCCGCCTCAATCCGCAGTACCCCAGAGACGTGTTGCCTGGAGGCAAACCCTACACCATCTGCCTGCCCATTGAGAAAATCGAACTTTTCATCGCCAACGAGGACACCATTCTTTCGCACAAGGCGGACGAACTCATCAACAACCGTCGAGCGGAAATAGAGATAGCGCAAAAAACCAAAGCCGGCGGCACATACCGCGCGGGCGGCATTACTTATTACAAGGTCAAACAGGGCGACACGTTAGGCTCCATAGCCCGCCGCTACCACTGCACCGTCAAGCAGCTCCAACGCTGGAACAAACTCTCTGGCACCAACATCCGCGCGGGAAAGACATTGCGGATAGGAGGATAAGAAATGGAACAACAGGACGAACATAAAGTATATTTCTCCATCAACGAGGTGTCCGAACAGATAGGCGTTCCCGCTTCCACGCTGCGTTATTGGGAGAAGCAGTTCGATGGCATCCGCCCCCGCAAGGACGGACACGGCAACCGCTACTACCGTCAGTCGGACATCGACCTCATCAAGCAGATTAAGTACCTGCGCGATGAGATGCACATCACCCGCATTGAGGCCATCCGCAATGAATTGAGCAATCCTCGCCGCCGTACTGACCAGCGGCAGCACGCCTACGAAATTCTCACCCGTGTCAAAGCCGAACTGGAGGCAATCCGCGCCGCGCTGTAACAGCTATCGCAATCTATTCAAACGAA
Organism: Paludibacteraceae bacterium; assembly: GCA_017962005.1. Taxonomy (GTDB): domain Bacteria; phylum Bacteroidota; class Bacteroidia; order Bacteroidales; family Paludibacteraceae; genus Colicola. The sequence goes on from JAGCWE010000076.1 coordinate 30,613, forward strand.
TTACAAAGATATGACAAAACCTGTTTTTTCGTCAAAAGACATCGCCCAACTCGAGCAGAGGGGCATCACCGTGCGTCAGGCGGAAGCCCAGTTGGAGCGTTTCCGCACCGGCTTCCCCGAACTGGACATCATCAAACCCGCCGCCGTCCGTCGGAAAGGAGGAATCATCCACCCCTCTGCTGACGAGCAGGCGCGTTACATCGCCCTGTGGCAGGAATATCTGCGCGAAGGGCACAGCGTCACCAAGTTCGTCCCCGCTTCCGGCGCGGCATCACGGATGTTCAAAGACCTTTTCGCCTACCTCTCATCGGGCGAGGAAACGGATTTTGTCCGCACTTTTCTGACCAACAGAGACCGCTTCGCCTTTTGCGGCGAGCTGCACGGAAAAGACGGACAGGAGGCTGTCCGATACCTCTTGGA
>JAGCWE010000077.1 GCA_017962005.1 Paludibacteraceae bacterium
CGCCTGCCGAAGTTCAAGGTCAGTTTTATGTAGAAACTATTTGCGGTGATGCCAATGCGCTGACGATGGGTTTTGTTCGTACACAAGGCCGTCCGGCGCGTTACGACCTGATATTCTCTGAGGCCGCAAAACTGCAAGGCTTTGTGGATCAGTATAATCAGCCGATGGCGGACACGGAGCAGGTAGAATGGGCAGTGTTAATGCCCAAGAATGCGGATAATCCGCAGTGGTATGTCCGTCCTGACCAATACGAAGTCACGTTGCGAGTGACCGACCGAATGGAACGTCATACTCTGTACAACGCAGTGTTCACAGTCCTCTATCCTTCGTGGGTCATTCTGCAGCGGTGGAATGACATTATGACCGTCACCAACCGCGATTTCAACGGCGGGTATGAATTTACACATGTGCAATGGTACGCGGACGGAGAACCAGTGGACGGCAGAGGCGACAACAACTTCTTCTATTATGCCGGCGACGGGCGGATGTTGTTATATGGTGTTCCGTACCGTGCCGAACTGACCCGTATGGACGACGGCAAGACCCTCTCCACCTGCGATTACTATCCCTATATGCATGCCGATACGGTAATTTTCAAGGAAGATTTAGCGCTGGCTCCACGCTATGCGGGCAATCCGCGTCAAGTGGCTGTTACAACCTCGTTGTCAGGCAGGTATGTCGTGTATGATGTAAGCGGGGCAGTAGTAATGACTGGTATGTTTGGCTTAGCGAACGGTTCGCCGGATATAGTATTCCCCGCGCATTGTCCCAAGGGGGCGTACTTGATTCGTTTCATGCCCGAAGGTGCGAAGGAGACAGTCAGGAAATGGTCTCTGTATTAGGTGACAAGACAATGAAAGGCAACGGTCGCGCAAGGCGGCCGTTGTTTTTATTCCTCCACATAGAAACGGAACCGTATGCCCCACCATGGTGACGAGGTGTCGTTGAAGCGCGTGACGCGGAACACGGAGTAGAGATTGGCGATACGCAGGATATTTCCTATTCCAACGCCCAATTCAACGTAGGGTACAGACAAGTCGCCGCCGTATGCCGCCTTGCATACTGCCAATTCACGCAGACGCAGACGCTGAACCCACGGGATACGGTTGAACAAGCAGCCACGTCCGTTCCATTCCGCTTGCAGCGAGATGTACCTTTGCGCGCTGAACTGTCCCCGATGCATCAGCGTAAAACAGTACGGATCGAACGCATAACTGTTGTTGCCGGCGAATACAAACCTCATCGACCGAGGTACATTTCCGAACAGGCAGCCTGCTTCCGCCAGATAGTCCAGTCTGCCCGCCATACCCATATCTACACGCTGGCGTACCATCAGACGCAGTTTGCCGTACATATCGTATCCCTCAGACTGTGTTTCGGTTGTAAAGGGCCGGTCGGTATAATGAACGCTTCCGATTTCGCCGTTCAGATACACCACGGGCAGATTGTTATACACGTGCACGCGTTGGAAGAACAGATCCACTTTGCGCTCGTGCCAATCCAAACGAACCGTCAATCCTGCCTGTGACCAGCGGAAACCTTCTTCCCATCCAAAAGCCAGATGCGCATAACTCTCCACGCCCTGCTTCCAGTCGTTTTCGGCGGACAGTTTGATTTCGCGCCGTCGCACATCCATAGGTCGTAAATCAGCGTTCCTGTAGAATGGTTCAGTCCAGTGGGTGGTCAACGAACGGTCTTGATACCAAGCGTTGTTCTCCATCTTCAGCCGGGTAAAGTAGTCGGCATCGGAAGCCGTATAGTCGTCCGTATAGCGCAACGAAAGGATATGCCGCCGTTGGGATGGCAGCCGGTATCGTATCGCTCCTGCGCCTTTCCACTCCCTGTCGCCGAAGCCGTATGCTGCATACGCCTCCAGGCAGACGTGTTCGGACATACGCGCGTTTGTGCGAAGCGGTAACCCCACACGCACTTTCTCCCGGTCGTTCACGCGCAGTATGTCAGGGACCTTACCGAAGTCCACCGCCGTGCCGGTTGGTATATAGCCGGTCAGAACAATTTGTGCCAGCCAATTGCCTACGCGTAATAATGGCGGAACAGGGATACTGTCCTGTATTGCCAGCGTCTTTCTTTGCGTGCGGTTGTCCGTTGCAGGTTTTTTGTCTGCGAATGAGGTGCTTGATGGATTGACGGGCAACCGATAACGGGATTGTATCAGCAGTGTCGGAAAGGTGTGTGTGGTGTCCGCTTTGACCGCCACGTCCAGTATCTCTGTCACCTTCTCCTGACGCAGAATACTAACAGTTTCGTCAACGGAAAAATCCTGTTCAATGTGCAGGTGTCGGAGGTAATTGACATTCGTTTCCTGTGGAACGTCTGCCTCTACGCGGCGCAAGGCATACGTTGCCGAGTCTATCATCAGCCTGCCGTTGAAGGTCGCGTAATAAGGATTTCTGGTGCGGAACTGTACCTCGTAGGTTTTCCTTTTCTGCCGGTCCTGTGCGTCATAAACCTCCATATATGCCGAATCGACAAGCATGAGGGTGTAGTAGCGATGGCTGTTCGGCGCAACGGGACTCAAAAAGGCTGTACCGCAATAGGAAACGGTGGAGCGGTAGAAATTAGCACGTTGTTCCGTATCGTGGAGAAACACTTTCCAGATGTCATCCTTCTCTGCTCCTCTACCATCGGGCGAAACGTGCGAACTGTTGTAGATGGGCAGGAGGTATGTCGTGTCGCGCGAAGCCCTTTCGGCGCTGTCAACAGAAACAGCAGGCACGAGCGATGACCGCATGGATTTCCACAGTCGTCGGCGCAGGTGTGTGGCGCGTATATCGCTGACCGACACTTCCACCTGTGTTTCCGCCTCTTTCTGTGTGTCTGTTGCGTTATGCCATTCGGTACGGTGGCGGCGTACACTGTCCATCAGGGCTAATGCCGGATTGCTGCCAGGCAATACGAACACTTCTTCCAGTGCGGCGGATTCTTCTGCCAGTTGCACATCTATACCTGCCTGCCTACCGGCTTCCACGGTGAAATATTGCGGCTTGTATCCCACCGCTGATACCACCATCACCGCTTTCTTCTCCAGCGGGGCGCGCAACAGAAAAACACCTTCCTTTGTGGTGGATGTACCATAGGGCGTGCCTCGGAAATACACGCTCACCCCCTCAATCGGTTCACGGGAAAGGGCATCGGTAACCTCACCGACAATTGTGGTGAGCGCTGCGGGTGGAACAAGGGGCTGACTCATCAAACGCCCAAGCAGAGCAGGAAGTACCAATAATCCTATGATAAGATAGTTCTTCACGCGTGATAACGGCCGTTCTGTCTGGTGGCTAATCTCTGTTGGCTGGATGGTACTGCATTATGACTTGCCGCAGATCCTGTATGTCAAGGTGCGTGTATATCTCGGTGGTGGTAATCTGTTCGTGTCCCAACAGTTGCTGGATAATCCGCAGGTCGGCTCCGTTTTGAAGGAGGTGCGTGGCAAAGGAGTGACGCAAGGTATGCGGGGATATGACTTTGTGGATACCTGCTTTTTCTGCCAACCGCTTGATGATGGTGAAAACCATTGCCCTTGTCAGTTGTCCGCCGTACCGGTTAAGAAAGGCGATGTCGGCTGCTCCGGGTTTAATCTTGAGATGACTGCGGTCTTCCAACCAGTACATGAACCACTTGTCCGCTACCGGGGATATGGGAACAAGCCGTTGCTTGCTTCCTTTGCCCCGAACAATCATATACCCTTCTTCGCGATATATATCCGATAAGAGCAGACCAACCAATTCGCTTACCCGCAGACCGCTTCCGTAGAGCATTTCAATTATTGCGCGGTTGCGGTGTCCCTCCGCTGTGCTCAAATCCACCGCCTCCGCCAGCCTATTCACCTCCTCCAACGAAAGCACCTGGGGCAGGTGGAGTTCCTTGCGGGGCGACTCAAGCAGTTCGGACGGGTCGTCATCACGTTCATTCTTATACAGCAGAAACCGATAAAACGAACGTACACCGCTCAAGATGCGAGCCTGTGTGCGTGAATTGGATGTCTTGTTGAATTGTTCGTATACAAATGCCTGCAAATCGTCAAACGTCGCTTCTAGAGGATTAACCCCATGCTCATGGCAGTATGAGAAGAGTTTGTCCAAATCCTGTTCGTATGCCTCGACCGAATTCTGGGACATACCGCGTTCCATGCGCAGGTAACTGCGATAGCGTTTACGTGTTGTGTCGTTGGCGTTCATTGCGGCTGTTCCTTGGTTGAATTGCAGGCGGGTATGACGGATGCAACAAAACCGGTAAGCAGCACAATGCCCAATACGGTCAGCACATCGGACATCTGCAAATGCACTGGATAACTGCTGATAATGTATTCCGTGCCGTTTCCCATACGCAGCCAACCGAAACGTTCCTGTGACCAGCAGATAGCGATACCGGACAAAATACCAAGCAGCGCACCCGCAAGAGAAATCATCCAGCCCTCGTACAAGAATATGCGCTTAATCAGTTTGTCGTCCGCACCGATGCTGCGCAGCGTACCAGTGTTCGCTTTCTTGTCGATAATGAGCATGGTGAGCGAACCGAGCAGGTTGAAGGAGGCGATCAGCATAATAAAGGCGAGCAACAACGTTGTCAACAGTTTTTCTATACGGACGATGCGGAAGAAGTCCGCCTGCTGTTCGTAACGGTCCATTACCTTGAAACCGTTACCCAATACGGACTGTATCTGTTCCTTTACGTCCTTGCATTGCGCATTCTGAACTTTGCATTCCACTGCCGTCACTTCTGTCAGTTCGTAGTGGAAGAGTCTACGTGTGAGATCGGCAGAAACAAGCATCATTTCGTCATCGTAGCGGGTCTGGTTTACTGCGAAGATACCTGCCATAAAGCATGTAGCCTGCTCAAAACTCTGTTCGGGGTGGAGCAGGTTGACTTTTCCTCCCCGCTTCGGTGCGTACAAATGCATTCCTTTGATAAAATGCGCGCCTATGCCTAACTGATTGGCGAGTCCCTGACCAAGAACTGCACGCTCGAATGCGCCGTCATAGACGCTGTAGCTCCCGTCTACCAGTATGCTGTCAATCATCGTGAGTTCCTCAAAGCGGTCGTCCACACCTTTCAGCAGGGCGGGAATCTGTTTGCCGGCGTATTCCACGAGAGCCGTTTCCTCTATTGTTTCCGAGAACACCGCCACGCCTGGTAACTGCCTAACGCGCTCAAAAGCCTCCGTTGCACAGTCGAAACTCTTGCCTTCCACTGCCTCAATACGCAAGTCGGCATCGAAGCGAGAGAACATACCTTCAATGACTTCTTCAAAGCCGTTCAGCACGCTCATCACGCACAGCATGGCGGCGGTTACGACAGCCACAGCAAGGGCACTCACGCCACTCACTACGTTGATGGCGTTATGGCTCTTCTTGGAGAACAGATACCGGCGGGCTATGAAAAGGGGAGGTCGCACGCTACGGAAAGGTTATTGGCGGAGCAGGCTGTCAATATGTTCCATCCGGTCAAGCGTATCGTCCAGATGGAAATGCAGTTCGGGGATGATGCGCAGTTGGTGGCGCTCGATGTTGCCTAACTCCCCACGCAATTTGTGAGTGTCATCCTCTATCCGAATCATTGTTTCGTTCACCTTGTTTTGCGGGAAGATGCTCACATAGACGTGTGCAATGGACAGGTCGGGACTGATGCGCACTTCGCTTACGGAAATCAGAGTGCCGCCCAACTGACGGGCATACCGCAAAAAAATATCACTCAAGTCTTTTTGGATAAGACGCTCAATCTTCTGTTGTCTGGTCGTTTGCATATAGTAGTGGTTAATAATTTACGCGGCAAAAGTAGTGCTTTCTCTTTGAATGTACAAGTGTATGGAAAGGTTTGGTAGCGGATACAAAAAAGCGCACTCACAGAGTGCGCCTGTAATGTCTTTCCCTCGGGTTGGAATCAATACTTGGGACGACCTTCATCGGAAACAGTAAGTTTCTTGCGGCCGTGTGCACGGCGGGCAGCCAGTACGCGGCCGCCATTGGCGGTTGCCATTCTTTCACGGAATCCGTGCTTGTTACGACGCTTGCGTTGCGACGGTTGGAATGTACGTTTCATATCTTCTACTCTTTTTATGCCTTACGGCGGTTTATAATTCACAAAAAAGCGCGCAAAATTACTGCTTATTTCCTATTTACCAAAACTTTTCCTGATTTTATTGTATTTTTCTTCGTATTATTCCTTCCTATACTGTCCAACTGCAAATGCAATCAAGTTTCAAGATACATAAAAAAGTGGTTTTTACGGTTAGAAGTTCAGGGCTAATCCCACTCCGTTGTAACTGGCAAAGAAATTGAGTCGCATAGAGGTTTGGTCGTAAGTAGAGTTGTAGATATCAATTGCCTTGTTATAGCAACTGTTTGCCCCGAGAACAAGACCCAAACCGACTCCTGCCATTACCAACCCAGCACCGTCCATACTTAAGTCGGTATAGGAGTTTCTCTGCCAAGAAAACACAGGCTTGATAATATCAATCCGCATCCTATCCCACTACAGACAGATCCTCCAATTAGCATCCCTTTGCCTTGCCGCCATTTGGCATAGGCGGCACTGTTCTCTTTTTTCAGGATGCGTTCCACCTCTTTGGAGGAAATATATGTGTCGTTGTACATATATTCATTATTGTCACGAAATATGCGTCCTTTGTTAGTGTTATCGGCAGAAGCCTGTTCGGGGGTAATATCGTTGGATGCCGGTCTGGGTGACGGAGTGGGTGACGATGAAAAGAGCTGAACTTGACCGTTGGCGTAGATAATGGAACTGATCTCGTCTGTGGATAAGACAAAAGTGGGACCATTCGGGTTGGCGAACTCCTTGTACTTGATTTCCGTCTTCGACACTTCGAGAATAGTAGATTCAATCTTTTTTGCATCGGTGGTGATAATGACATCCTGTGCCGCCATGGCATGTGTTAGGCACAGAAAAACAAGAACAAAGAAAACTTTTTTCATTATGGTAATCTGTTTTTAGTTTGATTTAAGATACGTTGTCATCGGCTTGCTCAGATAGGCGGAATAAAGGTCGTATTCGTCTGACGGAAGCCACCTGTCGTGTTCGCCATCATACATATAGAGAATGTCTTTCTCATAGTCATATACGAAATACTCCGCCTCGGGAAATCGTGCTGTCAGTTCATAACACTTCCTGATGATTTGCCTCAGTTCCCTATGAGTTGTTATCTCAATAATCAATTGGGGAACAAATGCAGAATCAAAAGCGACTATATCAGGAGCCAGGTCGTCCCAATCATCTGTTACGGTGGCTTCGGTTGCAAGAATCATATCTTGCTTTGCCAACTCATCGTACATAAGGCGGTTTGCGCGCGACATTGTTATTTGGTGTCGCCATTTAGGGCGGGGACTCATGCCTATCCCCGTGTAATTGTCAAGTAAGCCCATAGTGTTTCATGTTTGTGTGTTATGTCTCGTGTATAGGGAGCAAACAAAAACTCCGTGAACGATTGTCACGGAGCAAAAGTACTGCCTGCGGATGGAGTGCGGAAAAGTTCGATTCCGATTGTCGAACTTATCGGATTTCCGCCAATGCTCTTTCTATTTGCTGTTTGGCTTTTGTTACTTTCGTTGTCGCCTTGCTCGGATAAGCTTCGTTGAACTGCGATGTGGACGGAACTTCTTTCCCTGTCACATGTATCAGCCAGAGCCGGAGGTTATACAGGTCTTTGTCATCCAGATAGCCTGATTGTCGTAGGGCGGTCAGGTAATGCATTTTCTGTGATAAATTGATATGTCCGGGATTGGATATATGCTCCGGCAAGTGCCTCAGGAGCGCACAGACAGTCTGGTCTTCTTCAGGCGTAAGGTTCATTAGCGGAGAGTGAATATTGGAATGTATTGGTTC
>JAGCWE010000078.1 GCA_017962005.1 Paludibacteraceae bacterium
ACGCCGTCCCCCGGGTACTGCACCTCTATGCCCGAAATCCCATAGCGATAGTATGATATTAGTAGGTTGTTAGTAGGTGATTAGTATGTGATTCCGATATGCATGCCGAAGGCTCACCGTACCTTTCCCGCACGAAAACAACAAATTTGCAATTTGAAATTTGCAATCATAGATATTTCTTCCGTATCTTTGCGCACGTTATCATGCGATTTTGCATCGTAAACACATTAAACTGCACAATATCAACCTCAAAAAAATATGAAAAAGCATTTCTTCACTTTTCTGCTAACGGTCTTGATAAGCGCGACAACGCTCCAGGCTCAGAAAGTGCAAATCGGTGGATTGTTTTACAATCTGAACAAGGACAAACATACCGCCGAAGTCATAAGTCAGACCTCGGAGTCGCAGGACAACTACGCCGAACTCACCAAAGCGCTTATACCGGAAACTGTTGAGGACAAGGATATCACCTATACTGTCACGGCTATTGGAGATCATGCATTTTCTGGATGCGCCAAATTGACTTCGGTTGTTATTCCTGGCAGTGTCACTTCCATCGGAACCGAAGCCTTCTACGAATGTTCCCAACTGGCTTGCGTTACCTTTGGGAACGGCATCAATACCATTGGAGTAGGGGCTTTCAAAGGGTGCGGTAGCGTCACGGCTGTTGAGTTGCCGGAAAGCGTCACCGAGATTGGAGAGTATGCTTTCGTTATGTGTAGCAATCTTCTGTATATCACATGCAAAGCCGTTAATCCTCCTGCATTGATGCCTTACGGTTTCTCTGGAGTGGAAACACACATCCCTCTATATGTCCCTGCGCAATCAGTGGATGCCTATATAAACGCCGAACAATGGAAGGGGTTTGAGCATATCTTCCCGCTTAACGGCATAGATGAGAACTATACCGGAATCGGGTCATTCAGCATCAGTCCTGCTGAGAAAGTCTCTTTCTCTCCCGGTAATCTCCAGTACAATGCGACAATGGATTCCCATCTGTGCGCCGACGGACAGACTCTGCCGGGCACGTGGAGGTTCGCTGAACACCAATGGACAATCGTAGGTATAGGATACGGACAAATCAACCCCAATAACTACAACTATGTCGCAGGTACGGTGCCCAACAGCGACAACCGCGCCATCGGAAGCGACTATGGCGGATGGATTGATATGTTCGGTTGGGGAACAAGTTGCTGGAATAGCGGGGCAAAGATTTACAAGCCCTATTCTACCAGCAATGACGGATTGGACTACCTGCCAGGAAATAATCCTGAAAACAACCTCACAGGCGAATATGCCTTTGCCGACTGGGGCATCTACAACCAGATAGGGAAAGACGAACCCGGCACGTGGCGCACGCTGACCAAAGACGAGTGGAACTACTTGCTTGTCAAACGGACCGACGCCGGAAACAAGTACGGTGCGGCTAAAGTCAACGGCGTGACAGGGATTGTCCTTTTGCCCGACGAATGGATGTTGCCGTCAGGATGCGGGTTTACGGCGGGGATGACTGGTGCCGATGACCATACCGATTGGAGTCTCGTTCTCGGTACCAACATCTACTCGGCGGTCATCTGGCAGAAAATGGAAGAAGCAGGAGCGGTCTTTATACCCGTGGCGGGATACAGAGGAGGTACAGATGTGTACCATGTTGGTGCTTACGGACGATATTGGTCGTCATCGGCATATACCGACAATCAGGCGTATGAATTCAACATCCTCTCCAACTACATCGGACCGCAAGACTACAGTGTTCGCGGACGCGGTTTCTCCGTTCGCTTGGTGTCGAGAAACAAAGACGGGCAGAAAACCTTCACCGTCACTTTTATGGACGGAGATAAAGTATTGGGTACACCGCAGATAGTTGACTATGGTAGTGCGGCTGTTGCTCCCGAAGTGGAGATTCCGCAGTGTGTCTCTCTCTCGTGGGACAACGACTTCTCATACATAACAGGCAACCTCACTGTCAAAGCGGTATGGACTGGAACAACCATGCCCGCTTACTCCGTATCAGCCAACGACGAGACACAGGGAACGGTAATTGTCACCCAAGAACCGACCTGCGAAAACAGAACACTCGCTTTCCGTGCCGATGCAGCAGAAGGCTATGAGTTTGTACGTTGGTCCGATGGCAACACCGACAACCCGCGCACACTGACCCTCGCACAGGACACCGCTCTTACCGCCGTCTTTGAACCTGTCATCGTATGCGGCACCATCGAAACCACCGACGGTACAACAGTCTGGGAGGATGAGTTGCCCTTCACGTGGGAAGACAAGACCTTCACCGAAGCGGGCACACAGACCGCCACCTTGAAGAGTATGGATGGTTGCGATTCGGTCGTTACCTTCACGCTCCGTGTGCGCTATCACAACATCGTCTTGCAGGAGAACAAGGATGCACAGTACTACGACTTCTTCGCAGAGGACTACAATGGTTACGCGGTCAATACCGCCACTCTCAACCGCCAGTTCGCACAAGGCAAGTGGGCGACATTGTGCCTGCCGTTCTATGTAAGGAAGGGACAGATGATTTCGCTTGGCTTGTACGGCCGCGTCTTCGAGTTCCGCTATGCGGAGATGACGGAGAACAACACTCTCGTGGCGCACTTCGCCGTGGCGCAGTCCCTCGAGGCGGGCAAAGGCTATATAGTCAATGCCAACGCCAAACTGGCAGCCAAGACCTCCTTCGTCTTCCCGAGCGTGACCGTCAACACGGAAGCTGACAACGGCGACATAACCACCCTCACAGGCTATAACG
>JAGCWE010000079.1 GCA_017962005.1 Paludibacteraceae bacterium
AGCGAGGGATAATACAGAGCATGTCAAGGAAGGGCAACTGCCTGGACAACTCGGTCATGGAGAACTTTTTCGGACTGCTGAAGAACGAGTTTTATTATGTGAATCACTTTGATGACGAGCAAACCTTTCTGAAAGGTTTGGCGGAGTACATTAGGTATTATAATAATGACCGTATCAAGCTGCGTCTGAACATGAGTCCGGTCCAGTACCGGCAAACCTATGAACAACATGTCAATGAACATGCATACAACTAACAATATTTACTAACCCCGTCCAATAAAATGGGGTCACATCAATCGGACGCACGGCATGGTTTGGACGGTTTCATAGCGTAACAAATTAGTGCGGTTGCAGTGAAATATTTCATTTTTTATTGTGCTTTCCTGTAATTTCAGTACCTTTGCACTCCGAATCGTGCATAAGAAAAGTCATACAGGGAAGGTCCTTCTTGCTCTGGCGGGCATAGTGTTGGGGCTTGTTTTGCTGCTGTTGGTCGCAGTGGTTGTTGTGTTGTGTGTGCCTTCTGCGCGTCAGACGGTGCTGGATAAGGGTATCGTTGTTGCCCGTCAGGGAACGGGTATGGACATTGATTTGGGACGGATGTACCTCTCGCCGTTTCACCATTCGCCAAAGGTGCTTTGGCGTGCGTACAAAGGTGAGGGGGATTTGCCCCTGACGATAGAGATTGATAGTCTTTTTGTCGGTCATAGGGGCGAGGACACGCTCCTTTACACGCGCAGGTTGCGCCTGAATGCGAGGTTGATGACGGCGGACCGCCCGTCACCGTTTGGCGACATACTCTCCGTTCCTGTATTGGTGGAGCGGTTGCTGTTGGACAGGACGACCTTTCATTCCGACAGTCTGATAGAAACGGTGGGGGTGGATGTTGTGGCAGGCAGACTGGAGGTGTCCGGTTCACGGCTGCTGATTGCAGAGGGGGATTTCCCGTTGCATGGTTTGTGTCTGGATGATGCATATATTGGTATCAGCCTGCGCGACACGCCTCCTGACACGACTGCGCAGGACACGACGCCGGCATTGATGGCGTTCGATGTGCCGGACGGCGAATTGCGCAATGTGCATTTCGCGCTTGAGCCTACGGGATTGCACGTGCGCACTGACCGCTTGTCGGTCAATGTGTTGGCGGATGTGGGCGGCAACCTGTACGATGCGCGTCGTCTGGATGCGGGCGGTATGTCGCTGGCGATTGGAAACTTGTATCTTCCTTTTGATACCTTGTATGGTGATGCTCGGGTGGATTTGAAAAACAATCTGATTACCAGCAAGGGGCTTCATGCGCGTTCCGACGGGATAGGCGCGACGGCCGACCTGTATGCTACGGCGATGGATTTGGAGACCATGCGTGTGGATGTGCAGGGCGATGCGGCATATCAGGGCAGCAAGGCATGTGTGCGTGGCTACTACGATATAGACAACGAGGCGTACGATATACAGGCTGCGGTGGAGCGTGTGGATTTGAGTGCCGTCCTGAAGAACAGCAGTCACTTGGTAATAGCGGGTGATGTCCATGCCGAAGGGGAGGGTATCGACCCGGGCTCCCAATCGATGAAGAGCAAGGTGCGGTTGCGATTGAAGGACGCCGTTTATAATGACATTGATGTGTCGGGTCTTCGTCTCGATGCCGGACTGGCTGACAGGACGGTGGAAGGCACGCTGCATCTGCCGGTCAGCATAAGGCAGACCGACCTGCGCGTTCAGGCGGAGACGGAGCATCGGTTCCGCGTGGCGGAGTTTATGACTCCTGAGCGGATGAGGGCGGACTACAATGCCCGGATGTGTTCCGTGCGCGCTCATGCGGGTGGCGAGGATTTCGACGTGGACACGCTGGATATTCGCTTTGCGACTGCCGGAAGCACGCGGCTGGAAGTGGCTACCCGTGGACTGAATGTGGATGTGAGGAGCCCTATGCATGTGCTGCGGCTGATAGACCGCGTGCAGCCGCTTGTGCGTGCGGTGGGCGACTCGGCTTTGATTGCGTCCGTTACCACGCTGGCCGACCTCAATATGCTTGACACGCTCCGGCGGCTCATACCCGATATGGAGGCGGACATAGTGCTCACTCAGGGCAGTCCCGTGCAGCACATGATTGAGCGTGCCGGGTTGGATGTCAAGGAAGTGGTTCTTTCCCTCAATTCGGACCAGCGGCAAACGGAACTGGCAATCGATGCTTCCATACCGGAAATCATTCCGTCCGATGACAGTGCGTCACTGCGTCTTCCCGCGGCGAAGGCGGCTGTGCGTATGACGATGACAGAACGCAGGGCTGCAGCCTCAGTCACGGCGGACAGCAGGCTCACGGATGGCGCGATGAATGTATATGACCTTTGTACGGATGCCGCTTTCTGTATGAATCTGACGCGGGAGGACACGCTACTCCGCGGAAGCGCAAGGCTGACGATGGACAGCCTTTCCTTCAACGGAATGGAGTTGGGCACCCGTGCTGTCGATATTCGTATATCGCCCTCGCAGACGTATAGGCACGCCTTGCGCGCGGAGGTGAATTCGGGAGATATTCTTATGGATGTTGTGGACGGCATAGTGGATATAAAGGATATTGACCTCTTTGGAGCGGTCAGGTTGGATGGCTCGATAGACGGATTGCCCCAAGAGACGGATATATCTGCCCGGGTGCTGCCCATAGGTGTGAGTGCCGAATACAAACCGTATGAAGCGGGGCTCAGTCTGGATGGGACTCCTATCATTATGGAGCACAACCTTCTTGACCTGAATGGATTGCGGGTTTATGGTGCGGACAGCACTTTTATCTCCCTCACTGGCGGTTTGGATTTGAATCACATGCGGATGGATGTCACGTTGGTGGCGGACAGTTTTGCGCCTGCCAAGCTGCCGAAAGGCGGACCGATTCCCGTCTATGGGGAACTGGCTGCCGACATCCGGGGCAAGGTCACCGGTCCCTTGGACAGTATCGTCGCGGATGTGGATGTTACCATTCTGCCGACCACAGATATCACCTATCCGATAGACCGGAAGAATTTGGCGCAGGTTCGTCCTCGCGGTACTGTCAATGTGCGCTATGGCACGGCGGAGAGCGTGCTCGGTCTTGGCGGACGGATAGATATAGACGAGGGTGTTGTCCGCTATTCACCGAAGATATACCCCGTTATGCCTTTCAAGATTGATTCTGGAAGTCATATCACCTTCTTTGGTTCTCTTGGACAGACCAGGGTGGACGTCTCCGCTTCGCAGAAAGTGAAAGCGTCTTCGCAGTCGGAGGGAGAGAACAGCCGTCTGGTGGATTTCACTACCGGTGTGCGTGTTCACGGCACGTTGGATTCGATAGGGCTTAATTCCATAGGCTTCTTCCTAGAGGCGCCCGACGACGAGGTCATCACCAGCGAGCTGGCTTCGGTTGATGAGGATACGCGCGAGGGATTGGCGGCTACATTGCTGGCTACGGGTATGTATATGGGTGAGAGCAATGTGAGTGCGCACCAGAGCGGATATGCCTTGACCAGTATTATCAACAGCCGTATCAATGCGGCAATGGCTAATTCTAAACTTGGCAAGGTGGTTGATATTGATTTGAGTAGTGCCAAGACACATCGTGCGGTAGGGGAGACCAACGACCTGAATATTGCTATCAGCAAGTCCTTCTTCGAGGACAGGCTCCGCCTCTCGCTGGGTGCCGCATTGTCCGACAACCCCGAAGCGTACAAGAACGTAGGCTTCCTCAACAATATCTCTGCCGAATACAAGCTGAACAAGAAAGGCACTATCGCGCTCCGTGCGTTCGGACAAAGGGACTACAACAACATCTTCGAGGGGGAGCTTATCAAGTCCGGTCTCGGTGTGCGGGCGACGAAAGAATGGCGCCGTCAGGATATCTTCCGGGGGGACAGCCTCACCCGCACTTATGGCCTTACGGCGGACGCCGATGTGGCGTGGCGCTCCAACAACAGCCTTGGTCCGAACCTTACACTGACACATTCAATCAGGAATCTTATCGGGCGCGGCGAGACATTCACCGTCAAGGGCAACGGTGCCTATTATTGGGCGTTGCGCAACCGTCACCCGGGCGATCCAAAGAAGACGGATACCTATAAACTCGGTGTCAGCTCATCGCTCGTTTTCCCGTACCTGCATTGGCTGGGCGATAACAATCCGGCTGGGGACACGCGGTATATGCTAGGCTATCAGTACGAGAATATAGCAGGAGGGTATGGCGTGCATAAGTTCTCTGGCTCATTCTCCTATTTCATACGCTCCTCGCGGTATGTCACGCATGCCTTCACGCCTCTCTCGCTCTCCGTGGTTCGTGTGAAGGCGGAGTCTGACAGCCTGATGAACAAGGCGGCGGAGTACCCGCAACTCCTCAAGATTCTTGCCGGCGATGAGTTTGTCCCGTCAATCGGCTACAACTTCATCTACAATGACTACCGTTCCAAACGGGTGGTGAACACCATGCTTGATCTCGGTGTCAAGGAGTCCGCCAACCTCATCAATGCTGTTTATTGCCTGTTCGGGCACAAGTGGGATGAACCCGACAAGAAGATTGGAGGCGTCACGTTCAACCAGTTTGTCAAACTGACAGTCGAGTTGCGTAATAAGTTCAACATCACGGACAACGTATGTTTCGCTACCCGTATCTTTGCCGGTGCCAATATACCGACGGGCAGTTCCTCCGACACACCGTTGTCTGAGGCGTTCTATGCCGGCGGGCTGAACAGTATGCGCGGTGCTGCTCCTTATGCCTACGGACCGGGTAATTTCTATAGCACCAAGTACAACCAGAACTTCTTCCACGCCGGTGACATCAAGTTGGAAGCCAATTGCGAATTGCGTTTCCCCATCGTATGGAAACTCTACGGAGCCGCTTTTGTTGATGCGGGCAATGTGTGGAACTGGTTGAGTACAGGCGAGATTTTTGATGCGGAAGGCTTAACGGGTTACAAGGATATTCTGCAACTGCGTGAGGACTTGTATGACGGCATCTTCAATAATCCTTATTTCTTGCGGCAGATTGCTTTGGGAACGGGTGCCGGCTTGCGGCTTGATTTGGAAGGCCTTGTCATCCGTCTGGATCTCGGTGTGGGAATCCATACGCCTTATCAGACTTTCCGCTATGACAAGGAAGGGAATGTGGACACCTCGCAACCGATTACCACCTATTACAACATCCCCTCCGCACTCGAAGCCCTTCGTCTGAACTTCGGTATCGGCTATCCGTTCTAACCGTCAATCCCTCTCTGTCCCGCAGGGCACACTCGATACGGCAGGTTTAAGTGTTGCTTTATGCCTGTTTCAGCGTGTAATTCGGATGCGCCTTGCGGACGGATACGAAAAAGGAACTGTCTGACAAATCAGCGTTTGTCAGACAGTTCCTTTCTGAATGTAGTTTGTCCGTTTATAATATTAGACGGTCATTCGGATATTATATCAATTGCCACTTCTTTCAGCGCTGCGTTGCACTGTACGGAACCGTTCCACGGGAACTGTTTCAAGATAACTTGTACATACGCAATTGAAATTTCTTCTGAAACGAGTTCGGCAGAATATGTATCCACTTTATTGACCCCATCTACTGTTGCGGACGCAACCTCGTTGCCTTCCGCATCCAGCGCGATGATATCAATCTTCCCATCGGTCTGTTCAGTAGCATTTGTCTTGGTGTTCAGTTTGCTAATCATGAAACTTACTTTGACTGCATTTCCACCGTCAAACTCGGGTGACTGCACGCCTTTGTTCAGTTTGTCAAGTTTGAATGCGAAATCGGCATAGAAATCTTTGTCTGTAGATTCCTTTTCTGTTCCGTCAAGAAGCACAGTCCAGCCTTCAGGCATCTGCTTGGCTGTAGGAGCAAACACGACATCGCCTTTTATCTCAGGCTCCACGACACCGTTACCCTCTTCCAGAATAGCAGCGATATAGCCGTTTTTGAATTCGATAGTGGTTCCTTTGTAATTGGCAATCTTGGCTATGATAACCACCTTGCTGTTCACTGGAGGAATCTGATCGGCTGATGTGAATTCTGCGTTCTCAAGATAGTAGGTGTAGTAACAGTCCAACGTGCCGGTTTCGTCCTTGACAGTCATATTGATGTTGGTGTATGTACCGGGAACATCAGCCGCTTTTGTTTTAACGGCTGTAATGATGACGGTATCCATATAATAGCCTTCTGTTTCGGCATCGTTGGCAAGTGTTGCACCAATCTCAAGTGCTTCGGCAATGGTTATATACGTGTAGTCTTCAATCGGTTTTCTCGGTTCTACCACTCCTTCTTCCAGAATCGCTGCAATATAGCCGTTCTTAAACTCAATCGTTCCTTTATAATTGGCAATCTTGGCTACGATAACTACCTTGCTGTTCACCGAAGGAATCTGATCGGCGGATGTGAATGCGGCGTTCTCAAGATAGTTGGTGTAGTAACTGTCCATCGTGCCGGTTTCGTCCTTGACAGTCATATTGATGTTGGTGTATGTACCGGGAACATCAGCCGCTTTTGTTTTAACGGTTGTAATGATGACT
>JAGCWE010000080.1 GCA_017962005.1 Paludibacteraceae bacterium
CCGCTTAAAAAGCACTCGAACATCCCGCTATAATTCGTAATTTTTAATTTTTAATTTATAATTATGTTATTAGCAGTTACAGCAGATACATGGATTGTTACCGGCTTAGGCTTTGGTATTGTGTTGGCGCTCCTCTTCTGTCTGGTCTTCATCCTTCAAGGATTCGGATGGACTATGCAGAAGATTGAGTCCCCGCGCAAGTCCAGAGAGCATAAGAAGGAGCAACCGAGTCCTGTCAGCCAGCCCACGCCCGAGAATATCATCAAGGACGCAAAACCCGCTAAGGACTCACAGATTCCCTCCGACGATATCGTCGCTGTTGCCTATGCGCTTTATCTGGCGCAAGATAAAAAACATGACATCCCAACGGCCATGATTTCGCTGCACAAGCACGAAACGGCCTGGAATGAGAAGAGTATTGGTATGAATAATGTAGGATTTTAATCCCACAAATTAATCGTGCAATTATGAAAGAATTCACATTCAAAATCAATGGCGCTGAGTATAAATGCGCAGTAGAAGAAATCGAAGCCGGCAAGACGAATGTCACCGTTAACGGCAAAGTATATGAAGTAGAGACAGAAACTCCGAAGGCCGCTCCCGTTGCAGCCAAACCGACTCCTGCTCCCAAACCCGCAGCTCCTGCCGCTCCCAAGGCCGAAGCTCCCAAACCCGTAGCTCCCGTTGCCGGCGGTATTCAGGTCAAGAGTCCGCTACCCGGATCGGTCATCAAAGTGTTAGTGGCTGAAGGTCAGGCAGTTAAGAAAGGCGACACACTCCTCACGCTCGAGTCCATGAAGATGGAGAACGCCATCATGGCAGAGCAGGATGGTATGATAAAGCAGATTGCCGTTACTCCCGGTCAGAACGTGATGCAGGATGACTTACTGATAGTATTAGGATAATTTTTAATTCTTAATTTTTAATTCTTAATTAAAAAATCCTATGAACATCATAGAATTTTTCCAAGGCATGGGATTTATGCAGATGAGCTGGCAGCAAGCACTCATGCTGCTCATCAGTTTCTTCCTGCTGTACCTTGCCATTCATAAGAAATACGAGCCGCTGCTCCTTCTTCCTATCGCCTTCGGTATGTTGCTTACCAACTTGCCGGGCGCAGGTATGTTCCATAGCGAATTATGGTCGGCCTTCCTCGATCCCGAAAGCCCCGCATACCATTCCTATGGCGCCATCCTTAAAGAAGGAGGTTTGCTGGATGTGCTCTATATCGGTGTCAAAGCCGGCGTCTATCCTTGCCTCATCTTCATTGGAGTAGGTGCCATGACGGACTTCGGACCGCTGATTGCTAATCCGAAATCCCTCATCCTCGGCGCAGCTGCACAGATCGGTATCTTTGTTACTTTCCTGTGTGCCAATGCGATGGGCTTTACGCCTGCCGAAGCCGGTTCTATCGGTATCATCGGTGGCGCCGACGGCCCGACATCTATCTTCCTGACCAGCAAGCTCGCTCCGCATCTCTTGGGTCCGATTGCTATTGCTGCCTATAGTTACATGGCCCTTGTGCCTGTGATTCAACCGCCTATCATGCGTGCGCTCACCACAAAAAAGGAACGCGCCATCAAGATGGGTCAGCTTCGCCCTGTCAGCAAGACCGAAAAGATCGTCTTCCCGATTATCATCACCGCCATCGTAGCCCTCATCCTTCCGGACGCTGCGCCGCTGATCGGCTGCCTGATGCTCGGAAACCTGATGAAAGAGTGTGGAGTTGTGGATCGTCTCTCCAAAACCGCGCAGAACGAGCTGATGAACATCGTTGTCATCTTCCTCGGCCTCTCTGTAGGTGCTACGGCTACCGCCGGCAGTTTCCTCAACTGGCAGACGCTGATGATTCTGGCGATGGGTATCGTGGCCTTCGGTCTCGGTAGCGCAGGAGGTGTGTTGTTGGCTAAGTTCATGAATCTCTTCCTCAAAGAGAAGATCAACCCGCTGATTGGCTCCGCAGGTGTCTCGGCTGTGCCGATGGCCGCGCGTGTCAGCCAAACGGTTGGACAGGAAGAGAACCCCTCGAACTTCCTCCTCATGCACGCTATGGGCCCGAATGTAGCCGGTGTGATCGGCTCAGCCGTTGCTGCGGGTGTATTACTTACGATGCTGGGCTGATAGCTGACAGCTGATAACTGAAAGCTTATGTCAAATCGACAAATAGGAACAATTGTACTGCTGATAGCCATGTTCATTGTGGCTATCTCTGTGCTGTTTACGAATAACCTGGCACGACAACTGCAGGCCGAAGAGCAGAAGAACATGGCTATTTGGGCGGAGGCTACGCGCCAGCTCATCCTTGCAGACGATGATGCGGATATCGATTTCGTGAGTTCAATCATCGAGAAGAACACCACGATCCCTGTCTATATCTGTGATGCAGAAGGTACTATTCTCGCAAGTCGTAATGTGGAGCTAACGGCTAATAGCCAACAACTAATAGCCAAAGACCATCATGGTCCCATCGAACTCAAGATCGATGAATCGACCACCCAGTATATCTACTGGGACGACAGCAGTCTGCTCACGCGCTTGCGCTATGTGCCTTATGCGCAGTTTGCTCTCATCTTCATCTTCATCGCTATCGCGGTAGTCATGATGCTCACGGCCCAACGAAGCGAGCAGAATCGCCTCTGGGTAGGACTCAGCAAGGAGACGGCTCATCAACTCGGTACGCCTATCTCCTCGCTTAACGCCTGGCAGATACTGCTGTCGGAGACCTATCCGGACGATCAGTATGTGCCGCAGATGAAGCGGGACATCGACCGGCTGCAGATGATTGCGGACCGATTCCAGAAGATAGGCAGTGAACCCGAATTGCAGGAAGGCAACTTCATTCCAGTGGTGACAGAGGCCATCGCGTACATGCGTGCGCGTATAAGCAGCCGCATCACCATCGATGATGCCAGCCTGCAAGGTATTGAGCGCAATGTGCTCCATAACGCACCGCTGCTCCAATGGGTCATTGAGAACCTGCTCAAGAACTCTGTGGACGCTATCACCGGAGACGGAACGATCACGCTCCAACTGCATGAGAACGAACATGATGTGATGCTTGACATCACAGATACCGGCAAAGGTATCGATGCCAAGACCCAGCGTCATATCTTCGAGCCGGGATTCACGTCTAAAGAAAGAGGATGGGGATTAGGCCTGCCACTCGCCAAACGAATCATCGAGCAGTATCATGGAGGCAAACTCCTGCTCAAGCACTCGCAGGTTGGAGTGGGTACGACTTTCCGGATCGTCCTTAAAAAGCCCGAACACAGTTGAGCCGCTACCGCTCATGCTTGCATAAAAAGCGCCTGCGTCCAGCAGACGCTTTTTTATTTCCGCTATGATAGGATGCTTCGGAAAAACCGACGCTTCAAAATCGTTGATAAAGACATCATTCAGTTGCGGAGCAACATCATTGAGCAACTTTGTTGCGCTCATTAGACGAGCTTTGCTCGTATCATTACAAGGTTTTATCCCAGCGTACGCTTCCTTCGTGCTCACGCTTTCTTCCGGCTTGATCAGCACAATACGCACGCCCTTCAGATCTAACGCTATCGGCGTCAATATATCGCCTATACCCTCCGCAAAACACGGTGTATTATAGATGAAGAACGGACAATCTGCTCCCAACGACCTTACTTCTTGCGCCATCTGCTCCTTGCTCAAACCCAGGTCAAAGAGTTCGTTTAGCGCCATAGCCATATGAGCCGCATCGCTGCTACCGCCTCCCAAACCCGCTCCGAAAGGGATATTCTTTCTGAATCGTACTTCCACTGCCCCAATCTGCGGATATTTGGCCTTCATCTGACGGTAACACTTCACTATCAAGTTATCCTCCGGCTTACAATCCACCGCTATCCCTTCCTGCTCAAAGACGATATCATTATCGGTCTGTATTCTGTCAGCGCAGCGGTCAGTACTCTGTATTCTATTAACCTCCAATATGTCATGCAACCCATAAACAGGCACAAAGATGGTTTCCAGATCATGGTAACCATCCTCGCGCTTACGCACGACGCGCAGTCCTAAATTAATCTTACAATTCGGATAGAGTATCATTTCGAGCACAAAAGTACTGCTTTTTTTTTACATATGCAAATAAAAATGCAAAAAATGCAGAAATTGCTCACGAATGTAACCTTGCGTAGGTCCCGCATCGGGAATTGGTGTAATGGGTTCCGGCGGGTAGAGAGGACTCATTCGGATACTCAATGAACAAACGCAGGAGAAATTCCTGCGTCTGCTGTTTGATTCTGTCGTTGATAAGTTTCATAGTTAGGTTCCCTTTTTAGGCGGAGGCCGCTCTTTCCGTTTCATCGGAACGACGCTCCGGGTTTAATGGTAATAGTTACTATTGTTTTCAATTCGAGTGCAAAGGTACTACATTTTTGTGAATTGTGCAAGAAAAAAATCAGAATTTTACCTACAATAAAGGTGAACATGTTTTTTACCTATTTTGTACACAAATCTGCCATTCACAAACAGCAACACTCCTGATCCAAACAGTCCATATTCACAGATTTGGTCAAAAAGAGTAGAGTAGTGCCTTTCTACCAGCATATAGGTCACAAGGCTTCAAACAACACATGCTTCATTTAATTGAATATATACAATCGGACAACGCATAACTTGCTTAATATCAGTAAATATGTATTTTAATTAAAGTATTACTACGGGGTATATTTCTCGCATGTAACTATTCATACACAAAACAAACTGCCTACTTTACATAAAAATTCGTAAACTGCTGATTTTAAGCACCTAACCTTGTTTAAATGAAGTTTAGTTATAGTATCTTTTGCGTGCTTATTGTCTATCTCTCATTCTGTTGTTCGGATTCATGCTCAAAAATGTTCCACGGAAAAATAGTTTTCAATTATATTCACACTTATTTATTTGTGTATTTCACAAATAACAAAAATATTTTGCAAAAAAGTGTGAAAACATTTGTGTATTTCGATATTTTTTTGTACCTTTGCAGCCGATTTACGAGAACTACGTAAATTACGTAAACTACGAAAACAACGATATATGTTATGAACGATCGTGAACGAATAGAAAAGTTGAAAGACACCTTAGGATTGACAGCAAGACAGTTTGCTGCGGAAATTCATGTGCAACCGGGTACAATCAGCAATATGATGGGTGGACGCAATAATCCCAGCCTTGAGGTGATGAAACGGATCATGGAGCGCTATCCTACGCTCAATCCCGAGTGGCTCATTGCCGGAAGAGGTGAGATGTGGCGCACTATTCCCGGCCATGAACCCGGTTTATTTGATGCACAGGCGCCTGATCCACAGGAGAAATCTCCCCGAAAAACAAACAAAGAGGAACCGCAAGTCATTGCAGCTCCTCCTAAACAGATCAAGAATATCGTCGTGTACTATACCGACGGTACCTACCAAGAATTTCGGGATACCGGTATAACGGTATAACGGTATAACGGGATAACTGGATTCTATACCAGTGCTATCTTGAGCACCTCACTTATGTCATGGACATAATGGAGATTTAGCCCTTTCAGATAAATATCTGCGATATCCATCACATCCTTGCGGTTATCCTCGCAAAGAATGATATCCGTGATACCTGCTCGTTTTGCCGCGAGCAGTTTTTCTTTCACGCCGCCTATCGGCAACACCTTGCCGCGTAGCGTCATCTCGCCGGTCATGGCTATACGGGGTTTGACTAACCGTTTCGTGAAAGCGCTCACCAAGGCTGTTGTCATTGTGATACCTGCACTCGGTCCGTCCTTCGGTATCGCACCTTCCGGCACATGGATATGCACAGCTGTCTTCTCAAACACTTCCGGCTTGATGCCCAATTCTTTGGCATGTGCCTTCACATAGCCCACCGCCAGCGTCGCCGATTCCTTAATCACATCGCCCAAGTTGCCGGTCAGCGTCAGAGAAGGTGCCTTGGCTGCGGACAGGCTGGTCTCGATAAACAGTATCTCGCCGCCCACTTGCGTCCATGCCAGACCGGTCACCACGCCGACATACTTGTTCGTCTCCCAGCTATCCCGACTGAATCGCGCCTGACCCAAGTAACTCCGCAGGTCCTCAAGCGTCACCGTCACGTTATACTCCTCGTTCAACGCCAGCTTCGTGTCCACTTTGCGGCATATCGTTGCAATCTGCCGTTCCAGACTCCGCACACCTGACTCACGCGTGTAGTCATCGATGATATGCGCCAGAATCTCTTTCTTGAACTTCAACTGACTCGGTTTCAGTCCATGGTTCGCCAACTCTTTGGGTATCAAATGACGTTTGGCTATCTCCTCTTTCTCTTCCTGCAGATAGCCTGTCATCTCAATCAGTTCCATTCGGTCGAGTAGCGGCCGTGGCACGGTGTCCAGACTGTTGGCTGTCGCGATAAAGAGCACCTGGCTCAAATCAAAATCGACATCCAGATAGTTGTCATGGAACGAGCTGTTCTGTTCCGGATCCAGCACTTCGAGCAGCGCCGCTGTCGGATCGCCCTTGTAATCGGCGCCTATCTTATCGACCTCATCGAGCACAAACACAGGGTTCGACGTCCCGCATTTCTTGATGTTGTCGATGATTCGACCGGGTAGGGCACCCACGTACGTCCGCCGGTGACCGCGTATCTCCGCCTCGTCGTGCAAACCGCCCAACGACACCCGTGCATATTTGCGTCCCAGCGCCTCCGCCACGCTCTTGCCCAGACTCGTCTTGCCGACTCCCGGAGGGCCGTACAAGCACAAAATAGGCGATTTCACCGGATGATTTTCCTTGTCTTTCTTGCTGCGAAGACCTAACTGACGCTGCACCGCCAAGTATTCGACAATACGTTGCTTCACTTTGTCCAAACCGAAATGGTCACGATTCAACACCTCTTGTGCGTGCTGCATGTCGTAATTATCTTCGGTATAAATGCCCCATGGCAGCTCTAACATCGTGTTCAGATAGTCGAGTTGAGTGGAGTAGTCCGGCGAGAAGACATGCATGTGCTCCAGGCGTTTGAGTTCTTTCGCAAACTGCGTACCCACGGCTTCCGACCATTTCTTTTCCTTGGCGCGTTCACGCAGCTCCTTGACAATCTGCTCGTTGTCATCATTGTCGCCTAAGTCTTTCTTGATGGTCTCCATCTCTTGCTGCAGGAAGTATTCCCGTTGCCGCTTGTCGATTTTCTCGGCCGTACGGCGACGAATGTCTGCCTTGATGGTCAGTTCCTCCAGGTCTTTCTGGAGAATGGTCAACAGCGCTTCGGCTCGTTCGGCCAGCGAATGAATCTCCAAAAGCCCTTGTTTTTGCTCGGTCGGCATGTGATAGATTGAGCACACATAATTGACCATGGTAGGGTCGCTGTTCAGGTTCTTGATGGACATCTGCAGCCCAGCCGGCGCATCTTCACGCTCGTTCAGAATCTTCACAATCGACTCACGGATGCTCTCCGCCGTAGCCTTGAATTGCTTGTCGTTCCTGAGCGGCATGTGTTCCTCCATCTCGATGGCATGGGCCTTCAAAGCACCGTCTTCTTCAATGAAATTGGTCACTTGCACACGGTGAAAACTCTCAAAAATAGTCATCATCGTGTCTTTTCCCATTTCCGGCACAGGAATGATCTGCAGCACACGCGCAAAAACGCCGATAGGGTACAGGTCGTCTGTTTTCGGCTCTGCCATTTTGCCGTCCTTCTGTGTCAGCAAAATCAATTGCCGGTTGTCTTTGTTGGCAGCTTTAATCAGTTTGAGACTGCTTTTCTTCGACACGGCAATCGGCAACAGCACGCCCGGAAACAGCACTGTGTTCTTAATCGGCAGTACGTCGTGGTACCGCAGTGGAGCCTCTTCATAAACGGCTTCTTCTATATTATAATTCTCTTCCATATTCTTTGAGTAGGGATTTCCGAAATATGCTATTTTACATAATCGCGATTAGATTTGCATTGGCATATTTCTGACATCTATACTTGTACAAGAATTATACCATTCTCCGTTCACTGACAATTTGGCAGAAGATAAAGAAGTTTGGTACCTTTGATGAATTTGTTCGATTAATTGATTATCTGTTATTTAGAAGCCTTACGATCTCGTTGGCGTCTATCTTACTGTACTTATAGAAATTTTAAGCACATATGATAACTGATTGAATTGTGCCTTTGTGGCTAAGACGTTTTTGTGGGATTTTTTGTCCAAAAGAGCCAAAAATGCTTCAAAATCGTTCATTACCAGACAGCCTGAATCAGAGCGACAGTCATGAGGCCACAGGCGATCAGTTTGATGATGGTACCGAAGAGGATGCCAATGAAACTACCCCATCCTGCTCTGAGGGCCTGGGCGAACTCTTTACCTCCGATCAATTCGCCCACAATGGCACCTACCAAGGGTCCGATGATGACGCCCAACGGTCCGAAGAACATGCCGGCAAAGACACCGATTATACTGCCCCATACGCCCCAATTAGTGCCACCGTATTTCTTCGTGCCCCATGCCGGAACGATATAGTCCAGCACGAAAATGACAACTGTCACAATGCCCCAAATGAGGAGGAACTTCCAGGAGAAATCGATTTTGTCGGTTGCTTGCGCGACCCACAGGCCGGCATATGCAATCGGTGTTCCCGGCAACCCGGGCACAATACAGCCGATGATGCCTATTAGCATCAGCACAAACGCTATGACTATCAACGCAATATCCATAATGGTAAATCAATTTGTCATCTGACCCATTTGCCTGTAGCGTCGTAGATCTTATCGCCGACGAGGATGTAGATCTGTCCGTCATAGAGGATTTTCTGAATGCTGCCTTCAGCATGCAGAATGCTCTCTATACCCTCGTCCAAGTCTTTGCGGTTAACCACATTGGAGCGACCGGATAGCTCTGCTTGCGGAGCACGATTCACATCTTTGGCAGGAGCCGCAGCGCCAGAAGAGAGCACATACTCAATCGCATAATAAGGCTGTGCATCTACCGGCGTCTGGTCGGTAAACGAGGTGTTGGAGGCCGCTACGACTGCTATCTGCGCCAGGTTAGTAGGTGCCTCGCCGCGCAGGATGCGATATGCACTGACGGACGCACCCGCGTACTCGTTCCAAATGAGGTTGAAAGTGCCATTCATCACGCCGCGGTTGATAGTCAGATGGACGGTCTTATGAATCGCACTTTCCGGCGATTCATCGCCGTTGTCCATCACACCGGTAACATAGTAACGCTCGGCTTTCTGCGTTGCGTCCGAATTGGCATCGGTGAACGAAGCGCTTGCGGCATTGGCCGAACCGATGAGTTGGAAGTCATTGAGCGCGTTACCCTCTTTGTACACATTGACGGTAGCAAAAGCCTCCGCGTTCGTCCATGAGAGCACGTTATGCCCGTTAGCATCGGTGGTGACGAGCGTGAGCGTCGGGATAGCAGTATTTGCCAATACGGTAACATCACTATAGAAATAGGTCTCGCAACCGTTAGCGTTCGTCACATGCAGATAAAGTTCTACCTGATGTCCTACGAGCGACTTGTCGGTATAATCGCTCCTATAGTACGCGGTAATGTTCAGTCCTTGTGCGATCAAACGGTAGTCATAGGAGACGAAGACACTGGTTGACGGCAAGAGAATGCCGTAGTGGTCTACCGGATAGAGTTCGCTTCCGTCGATAGATACATACCATTGGTATTCGATACCATCGGGCACGGAAGCGGACGCAGTAATTCCTTCATATAGCACGGTAGGCAGCGTTACCTCCAACTCCTTCGGATCATCGATTGTGGTTGTTGCCGTATATGTCTGCCCGCCCAGCGTGAGCGTGATAGTCTTCTCGCCGCTTGTGGTCCAAACGACCGTGTAAGGACCGAAACCGCTACCGGTAGCCTGACCGCCGTCCCAGTTCCAAACAGGAGTTCCGGTCGTCTCAGCGCCGCGGTAGGAGACGGTGACGTCATCATTAGCGCAGGCCGATTCCGGAACTTCAATAGGATTGCGTATCACGGTCGTGACGAGTTGTTCGCTAAAGAGCGAGAGACGGTTCTGGAGGTCAAGCGCCTGAAGGCTGATCTCATAGTTAGCATTACTGAGGTAAGTGGTCGGGATAAGGAACTGTGTAGCGTGGATATACGCATAGTCCGGCATATAGGCCGCATTGGCATTCATGCCGTTTTGCGGGCTGATGAGATAGGTGGCAGCACCTTGTTCCTTTACCGCCAGATTATACCGCATGAGTGCTGCCGGTGTATGGTCATCAACGGCAGCCTTCCATGTGATAAGCAAGCCCTCATCGGTCATCTTCGCTGCCAAGCCGGTAGGTGCAGCCGGACGTTCATCGGCTTGCGTCACTATCGGATAGAGCTTGTCCGCCAAGAGACGATGGTCTCCGTTCGCCAGATAGACATCCCTGTAGAACACACCTTCAGGTATAATGAAGCCGTGTGCTTGCACTCCCTGCGCACCCATGTACCAAACATAAGTACCCCTAAAATACTCTCCGAGAGCCGGGTTCGGACAAATCGACACGATATCCGGATAGCCGTTGTTGTCCATATCGGTAATCACCGTGTTGTCGGATTTCGCACTATTGGGTAGCACTTCCGGTGCAGAGAAGGACTGATTGCCGTTGTTCCAAAGGATGGCCACTTCGTTGTCCAGGAAGAGGACATCGAGATACCCATCACCGTTCATATCCTCTACACGGACATAGATCTGATCCCGAAGAACAGTTTGTGCAAATGGTATGAACTGCTGTACAAATTTGCCAAATCCTCGATTGTAGAACACATCCAAGCCGGAGTATTGGAAACCTGTATAGCTGGAGTTGGTGAGATGCAAGACGGCTATATCCGTCCAACCGTCATGGTCAAAGTCAGCGATAAACTGCGGATATATGCCGGTCTTATCATCCATTATGCTCTGGAACCAGTCTTCAGCGCCTTCAATGGCAAAATTGTACCACTCTGCTCCACCCTTGCCGTCTGTCTCCACGAGTTGCACATTATGTCTCGGGTGCTCCATGAGCATGTCGTACAATCCGTTGTGCGTAAAGTCGCGACGGAGCGAACGACCGTAATAGTAATCCTCCGCAGAAAGGCCCGATTGCGAGTAGGAGAATAGATAAATCAGGTTCTCGTCTTCCTGCCGTGCAGTCAGTGTCGGCTGGGTAGCATCGTGCAGCAGAGCTGATCCGTTGAACACCAGATCCACCTTGCCGTCCCGGTTCCAATCGTACCACAGATATTCGCCGCGGGGGATATTGGTGTTCCATAAACCTGCGGCTCCGACAAATAATTGGTCAGAGGCAATGCCTTCTTGAACGGTCATGGAGTTCCCGTTCAAAAGCACACCGTCCAATCGTCCGTCGAACGTATAATCTGCCATCGAATGGTCTATCACTTCGTTGCTACTGATGGCTTCGCCTAAACCTGCCGGCAATACGGTAAGCGTCTTCTCTGTCGATGCCGTCTGGCTGTCAGGAGCGATGACAGTGTGTTTGATTGTCTTCTCACCCGCCGTCGGGAATTTCAAATGGAGATACGATTCATCTCTGAGCAGTACTCCATCCGCATATTCCCATTGATGCTTATAGCCTTCCGGCAAAGCGGTATAGTACACTTTCACCGATTCATTGAAGGCAATCTTGTCGCTGGACAGCGTGAAGTCCACCGGCAGGTAACTATGCTTAACAGTAGCCTCAGCCGACCACGCGGAGCCTATGTGCTGCGCATCAATGGCTTGTACGGCGACATAAATGGTGGAGGGGTCATAAGAGCTCAAGTCAATTGTATATTCATGTAACTTGCCCATATTTCCGTCGAGGAAGTTACGACGGCTACCGTCTTTGTTAGCGTGTGCTGCAAGGATGTCATTGCCGCCGACAGTAGTACCTATGCGGATAGCGTAAGTGAGGTCACCGACAGCCGTCTCTTTATCCGACCCGTTGCCCCATGTGATGGTCAACTGACCGTCTTTATAGCTTAACACAGGAGCCGCAGGAGCCGTAGGACGCGTATTGGCAACGGCCGTCTTCATCGGATAGATCTCCGTATAAGACAGACCGCTCGAACCACCCCAGCTGTCGTATACATCTGATACCCAGATATCCATTTGACCGTTGCTATCCAAGTCCTCCACATGAATGCGGGCATGGGAGATAAAATCATACACTTGTCTGGGATCCGACCAACCGTTATAGATATAGAACGAATATAAGCGTTGCGGTGCGGCAAACGAATTGTTCGTGTTGCCCTGCAACCATACGACCTCTACTTCACTACTCGACTCACTCGCTACCGTTACTGCGGAGCGGAAGGCTAACAAGTCCATATAACCGTCGCCGTTGATATCCTGACAAGCCGAGAAGGTGAGGTTTCCGTAACTCTGCTCGGGTTGCTGTGTGAACTGTCCTTGTCCGTCGTTGAGGAAGAAACAGGTGTAGGCATACCCCGTCGCATTCTTGGGAGCCGAGAAAGTAGCTAAGATATCGATGTCACCGTCTTTGTCGAAGTCGTAGCAGTGGAGCCGGTCGTCCACCGTGGCGTTCTGATACAAGATCGTGGTGACAAAGGTGTTCTTTGTCTTGTCGAAAATCGAGGTGTAGAGTTTAGCTCCCGGGAAAATAAAGTCCGTCACTCCGTCTGCGTTGAGATCCACAGGCACAACCGTTCCATTCGTCTGCGTCCATACCCATTTGCCGTTGTCCATGTTGGTGTAGATGATGCCTGCCTTCTCATCGATCAAGTCCACCAGCCCATCTCCGTTCATATCGATGGCTTTGGTAGGTGCATCCACCTGCGTACCGATACCGGGTGCACGACGGGCATCACCACGCGGAGCACGAGCCAAGGAAGCACCGCCCAACTGAATCGTGTACGTATAACGCGACACATCACCTAACGAATAGTTCTGCGGGTTCCGGTACTGGTCTAATTCTTCCGGTGTCATCTGTGCTACGAACTCATCCCATGTCATCACCTGCATCCGCTGCTCTTGGAATGAACCGTCCGAACGCTGGTACATGATACAGCCGTAATTGGCATAACCCGATGTCAGAGAGGCAGAACGGTCCAGTAACAAATAATCCGGTCGTCCGTCGCGGTTGATGTCCATATTCGTCACGGCCAGCGATTGGTCTATCTTCGTGTAACCGTCTGCGTTGCTCAAGAAGACGCTGCCTATCGTGCTGACATCCGTTTTACCATCGTGGTTGATGTCCTCAAAATACAAAGGTCGCACATCCATACCGGTGTTAGCGATACCGCTACCGAGTTTCTCTCTCTCGCTGAATAGCTGCGAGGCATCGCCGCTTGCCCATATCGTAAACCGGTAATCCTCAACCTCCTCTCCCATAGACTCTGTGCTGAATGATACAATCTGTTTGAGTCCGTTTCCGGAGAAGTCGTATAGCAGTGAGGCGTCCGGTGCATAGCCGTAGAAAATGACTTTGTCTTCACTCTCCTTCGCTTTGCCGAGATATGCCAAATGACCGTTGGCAACCACTTCCTGACTATAGTAATAATAGTAACCGAAATCAATATTTTCACGCGCGTAGGTACCAAAGACATAAACCGTGTCGCCTTGCTCCAACTGGAGATGGTTGGCAAACGATTGTCCATTGACACCCAAAATATGAGCACCGTAGGCTACCGGCTGGTTGTTCTCCCAGTCATTCTCTCCGTCCTCAGAGAAGCGGAAAGTCAGTTTGCCGCCTTCTTCCAAATTGGTAACCACATCATGAACAATACCTTTCACAATAACTTGTGTGCCATAATCCCAGCGGTGTTCCTCTGTCCAGCTAACCCACTGCGGAACGGTCATAATGTCCGGAGAGTTCTTGTCAAACGCATATTGCGCCTGAATGGTCTGCGACTCCGTGATATTGGTCAGCGGCGCACTCCAACCGGTAAAGGTGTAGTATGTAACCGCCGGCGGTGTAGGAG
>JAGCWE010000081.1 GCA_017962005.1 Paludibacteraceae bacterium
AACGATCTGGAAGAGCACCTTACCTCGGCATCGGCTTACGACAACTTGCCGGAGACCAAGACGCAAGGCACAATCGGACTGGTAGGCACGCTGCGCAAGGGCACGCTGATAGGAACAGCAACCGGCAACACGTACATGGGTCTGAAGAACAACAAGATCTGGTATCCTAACCCCAGCGTAGGCAATGTCATCCTTGCGTACCGCGGTTTGTTCCGCAGCACGGCGCCACTGGGTGCCAGCCGCGTGCGCATCGTTGTGGAAGGCGAGACCGTGACCGAACTGGAGGTGGTCAACGGCGAACTGAAAGAAGCCACAGAGGCACGCAAGTTCGTCCGTGACGGCATCCTCTACATCGAGCGTGACGGCGTAATCTACAGCGCACAGGGACAGAGAGTGGAGTAATCTTCGGAATCCCGGAATCCCGAAGACAAATCAGTCAGTCGGAGCAGTCGTGTCTTGCGGCTGCTCCGACTGATGTCATCGCGCCTGTTTGCTCCTGTTCGGTCTGTTTTGTGGTATCGGAGAGTGCAAAATGATATGGGAATGCTTAAAAAAAGAAAAAAATGTGCGGAAATTTGTGAACGTTGGGAATAAACGATATATTTGCCGCGAATGCGATTTTTTGCAAAAAAAGTACCGGAAATAGTTGGAAAAATTCGGTTTTTATATTATCTTTGCAAGTCGGAAATAAAAGAAGATTCATTTAAAAATATACGTGTATGAAAAAACATCTATCCTCCCTTTTCGTTCTGCTGATAGCATTACTGGCTGCTCTTGCTCCGCAGACGGCGCAGGCGCAGGTGAACGAATATCTTAAGGTGGTGGGAAGCGCCACCGTTGTGGTCAGGCAAACAGGTACGGTGACCGAGATGCCCGACCTGTGGTACTCGATTGACGGTGCTGATTGGATAAAGGTGACCTTAGACCAACTGCCTTGCACGCTGAACGTGCAGGGTATTTCCTACAGTCATCCCGAAGTGGGGTATGTGCGCTTCAAGGGCAACAATCCAGGCGGCTTCAACAAGAATGCTTCTGCGTATATCACATTCGCAATAACCGGCGGCAACCCGAGCATTGAGGGCAACGTGATGTCGCTGCTGGGGGAGAATTTTGCTACGAACAAGACCATTCCGTGCGACTACTGCTTCTACGCGCTGTTCTGTCCCAACCCTCCCGCATCGTTCTCAACGTCAGGGATATATCATTCAACGGCTTCATCCACTTGCCTTTATCATGCCAAGGATATGGTGCTGCCGGCAACAGAACTCAAGCCCTACTGCTACGCCTATATGTTCGCCTACAACACGGGGCTGTACGACTCGCCGGTGCTGCCGGCCACGGTGATGCAGCCGTGGTGCTACGCCCACATGTTCGAGTATTGCATGAACAATTTCTGCTCGCAGACGGCTTATAATTCCGGGACCAGACTGCCTAATCTGCCTTCCCAGCAATTGGCGGAAGGCTGCTACGCGTTCATGTTCAACATGTGCCCCTCCATCTACAACGGAGAGGACGACTGGTACTGCCTGCCGGCGGAGGAACTGGCACCTCATTGCTACGAGGGCATGTTCGGAACGTACAGGAACAGTTATTACCGCTATTTCAAGTCGCTTGAGATTATGGCGACCTCGCTTCAGGATCGCTGTGGCAATGACATAGAGAACTGTATGCGGCAGATGCTGAACTACAACATAATGAACCAGAATGCCGGTCAATTCGGTCGCGGCGCACTCAATGTGCGGATGTATTGGACGGACTGGGGCAACACCGATGCCGGGACCGCCCCGACATACGGATGGTTCACAGGCTTCCTATACTCTAACTGCACGTTCAATTACCAGAAAGGTCTGACCCCGCTGACCAAAGTGGCAAAGACTAACTACGCACATACCACGATGTCCTCTCTGTTCCCGTATTCGTGCACGCTGAAGGAGAACGAGTTCACCTACCTGACCTTCGACTGCAAGACCAA
Source organism: Paludibacteraceae bacterium (assembly GCA_017962005.1). Classification (GTDB taxonomy): domain Bacteria; phylum Bacteroidota; class Bacteroidia; order Bacteroidales; family Paludibacteraceae; genus Colicola. The sequence goes on from JAGCWE010000081.1 coordinate 1,973, forward strand.
CGGCGGCACATGGGAGGAAGGCTGCACGTTTGATGCGGACCTGCGCCGCGTGGTAAGGAGTGACTACAAGGCGAAGACCGTTCCCGTCGCGCCTGTGAAAGCCGGTGAGGCGTTCAAGGGCTGGTACACGGCTGCGACCGGCGGCACGAAAGTGGACGAAGCCACCATCCTGAACCAGACCACCGCGCAGACCTACTACGCGCAGTTCGGCGAAGGCGGAGATGACGGTGGCGAAGGTGGAGGAGATAATCCGCAGGATGACGATGATACTGACCTTGGCAATATAAAGATGACGAGGGGAACTCTTGATTTCCCAACCTACTACAACTCCTTTGCTATTGAGGGCGAAAACAAGGCGGTGAAAGTTCGTCTGTATTTTAATGCCAATCTGACAACTTCAAAAACCGATTATCTGTCATCATTTGACGCTTCGAAGAGTTATATTCTTCCTGCGGGTGGCACACAGCGTCAGATTGCTTCTGCCTCGGTGGCGAAAGTGGAATATCTCGGTGGTGCTTACCGTGCAGCGCATCTGGTGGCAACCGTTACAGATACGGAGGGTAATATATACAACGTGGATATATTTACCAACGAGGAACTGAACTATGCCACCTACGATGATGTAATAGGAACGAACTATAATTACAAAGTGGAAACCTCGTGGCGTACCTGCAACCCGTTCCATATCTACGGTACGGAGAACAACGAGATGGACAGACTGATTTATCGCAATCCTAACGGAAGACATATACTTTATACGTTTCATGGGGATTATGGTGTGAACTTGTATTATGAGGTGCTGCATGTTCAGATTGAGTTGTTCCCGGATGCATCCAAACCTGGCAAAATTCCTACCGGTATATATCCTATCAATGCAACGCAGGAAGTTGGTACTGCTTTCATCGGCAGGTGCCCGGATGATATACTTGTTTATGAGCAGAACCAGCGTCAGCCCTATTGCGGTTCGTTTGTGCAATACGAATTGCAAGCTAAAGAAAGCGACTACTATCCCAATCGCGATGTATGGACGTTGCGGGACGGATATGTCGAGGTGGTGAATGTGGACGAGAAGTATTGGGTACACGTTCATGCTTATGCGGATGCTCACAGGACTACCAATGAGGAATGTGCTGTGATTGACTATACAGCCTGTTTGGATGACGAGGGTGTTACTTATACGCCAGTTGCGGTTACTCTGTCGGCGCAGACTGAGGGCGGTGCGCGGTTGGATAACGCAGCAACAATGCTCCTTAAAGATGCCACAGATTGGACATCCGCTCTGCCGCAAGGCGAATACAAGTTCTTTACAGGCAACACACTCACTCTTAATGCTGCCAAAACGGGCTACACGTTCAGTCACTGGCTTATCAACGGAAGCCGTGTGGACGGCAACAATATTGAATACACAGTCACTGACCAAGCGGCAAGCATTGTGGCTGTCTTTACGGGTGACGGCAACGGTGGCGAAGGAGGCGAAGGTGGCGATGACCCCGAAACACCGATTGTGTCGCAGGACGAGAACGTGAACGTATATCAGAACGTCAGCAAGACCACCACGAAGATACTCTACAACCTTGACCTCCGTCAGGGCAAGGATGGGCTGTGGTACAAACCCACCGATATGGGCTATGGCATCGCTTGGGCTGACCGTAATGTGGGTGCAAACTCAACGAGTGCGGCAGGCGACTACTACAACTGGAGCAAGACGGAGGTTGGTCCGTTGGCATTTAACAAGACGGGCTATTCGGGCAGTCTGTATGTAGGCTTTACGCTTCCTGCGGCAGACGATGTGGCTACAGTGAAGATGGGCAAGGACTGGCACACGCCTACGTATGACGAATGGGAGACATTGGCTGCCAACGCAACCAATGGCAACAACCGTCTGACGAATCCTGATGATGAGAGTATCTATATCAACACACCGCCCACAGGCTATTATGATTACTATGACGGATATTCTCAGGTGGGTCCGTGGCTGAATGCCTCCACATCGGCTTTCTATTGGACAAATGAGGTGCTTGAACTCAATGGCGGGCAACTTGGTAAGACGAATATCGGCATGGCGACCAATTTCTTCAACGGTACTATGGAGATGACGGTGGGTTATATTCATCTTGCCGCTCCCGTGCGTGCCATCTATACTCCGCCGTTCACCACCTACACCCTTACCATTCGCGTGGGTAGTTATGAGTACCGCTATATCTGCCAGGCAGGTCAGAAGGTGACTGTTACCGCCATCGCTACGGAAGAGGGGTCGGAGTTTGTGCGTTGGGAGGAGGACGGTCTGACCGATGCGGTCCGCACGTTCACGATGAACGGCGATATGACCTATACCGCTGTGTTCACCGAGCCGGAAGCACCTTCTGCGGAAGATGCGAATGTTACCGTCTATCAGTCGGTGACAAAGAGCACGATGAAGATACTCTACGACCTGAGTGCGAAGAAGGGCAAGGACGGTCTGTGGTACACGCCTGTGGATATGGGTTATGGCGTGGCATGGGCAGACCGCAACATCGGAGCAAGTTCGCCTACCGACTTGGGCAGCCGCTTCCGTTGGGGCGACCCCGAAGCAAGGACATCGTTCACACAGGTGATAAGCGACATCCATGATTATAGCACAGGCTCTGTCTTGCCTGCTAACAAAGATGCGGCAGTGGTCAATATGGGCACCGCGTGGCGTACACCCGATGCAGATGAAGCGCAAGCGTTAAGAGATAATACGCTGATCTCAAATAACAACCGCTTTACGAACAATCACGAACCGGAGTCTTATATTCTTTTGCCCGCATACGGATACAAGGGAGCATACGGTACGTATGACCAAGCTTATCAGTATTACTGGACACGCGAATATGCAACATTCGGGTACAGTGCAGCGGACGAGGCTAATACCCATTCCTGCTATGTGCTTGCCCGCGACGCAGAGAATTCGTACTATATAGGCAACTATGACAAGGATGACACATACGCGATGATTCCGGGCTACGGAATGCCCATCCGCGCCATCTATGTGCCGCAGTTCAATGTCTGCACGCTCACTGTCAATGTGGAGGGATACCAATATGTTTATCTCTGCCAGGATGGTCAGAACGTAACGGTCACGGCTGTGGCGAACGAGGGCTACGAGTTCGACCGCTGGACGGAAGACGGCAACACCGAAGCCGTGCGCACGTTCACGGTAACAGGCAATATGACCTATACCGCTACGTTCAAACAGGCTGTACAGGAATACAACATCATCTATAAAGACAAGGGCGGGGCTGCTTTCAGCGGAGTACACGCTTCAGGTTATCCCACCGTTCATACGTATGGCACAGCCACAATCCTTGCTTCAGCCACCAAGGAGGGTTACAACTTCCTCGGCTGGTTCTTGAACCCCGATTGCACCGGCTCGGCAGTCACCACACTTGCTGCAACCGCTTATACGAGTGACATCACCCTCTACGCCGCTTGGGAGAAAGTGCAGCAGGAGGATCCTGAAGACCCGCAGGACGATGAACTGCATATCATCCTCTACGAAGACAAGGATGCCGATTACTATACCGAATTCTCCAACAAGTACAATGGTCGCAAAGCCAACACGGTGACATACAACCGTCAGTTCACGCAGAGCAAATGGTCCACACTGTGTCTGCCGTTCAATGTCAATACGGCGATGCTTAGTTCATTGAAGATGTCCGCGCGCGTGTATGAGTTCAAATATACTAAGGGCGATGAGGAGTCGGGTCTGACCTTGTACTTTGCGCAGGCGAAGACCTTGCAGGCAGGCAAAGGGTATATAGTGAACGCCAACGCCACATTGGCAAATAAGGAGCAGTTCATATTCTCCAATGTGGTCATCAATACCGAAGTGGATATCAACTCAGGCTACAACATTGAGAATGTGGAAGGTTACAATTCGCAGGGGGACGTGTATCTTGTGGGTACGTTGCGTACAGGTCTGTTGATTGGTTCGGAAACGGGCAACCGTTATATGGGCTTGAAGAACAACAAGATTTACTATCCGAATGCGGAAGAAGGCACCAATCTGCTTGCTTACAGGGGCATTTTCCGGAGTTCGGTGGATATCAATGTTCCGCGCGTGCGTATTGTAGTGGAGGATGCCGATGGTGAGCAGGTGAGCGAACTGGAGGTAATCAACGGTGAGTTGGAGAACCTGCAGGCTGCCCGCAAGTACATACAGGACGGCATTCTGTACATCGAGTGCAACGGAAAGCGTTATACAGCGCAGGGGGCACAGGTGGAATAAGAATAACAAAATCAGATATACAAACAAAACAAATATCAACTAACCAAATCTTATTTTATGAAGAAACAGTTTTTTCTGGTTCTGACGGCCCTCTTGGGTGGTCTTGGCCTGAATTCCGTTCGTGCCGAGTATCCGGTAGGAGCGGTGAAAGGTGTGTTTTCCGTAGGAACGGATACGAAGGTTGTTTTTGCCCATGGCAATCTTCGGTACAAGAAAAGCAATGGTGAGTGGCGTTTCGCTGACCAGCAGTATGATATCGTGGGTGCGGATAACTCCCGCATTGACAAGTCCACCTACGGGGGGTACATCGACCTCTTCGGCTGGGGAACGGGTGCTAATCCCATCGCGTATTCCTGTACAGCGTGCGAGACCACGTTCGATATGGCAGGCAATGACCCTGACGGCAGTACGCCTTTTGAGGTTGCCGGCCGCCGCAACGCACCTATGGATTATGAGGACTTTACGGACTGGGGCAGTCATGCCATCGCCAACGGCGGCAATCAGGAGGGTCTGTGGCGCACGCTCACAGGTGAGGAATGGCGCTACCTCTTCTTCGTCCGTGCCAATCACGCCGAGCGTTTCGGTCTGGGCAAGGTGAACGACGTGCAAGGACTCATCCTGCTGCCCGATGAGTGGACACTTCCTGACAATGTGAATTTTGTTGACGCGCAGACAGCCGGTCTTCTGGCATCCGAGGCAGGTACATACGATTTCCCGAATGCCGGTCCGGATGTGAACAACTACACGCAGAACGATTTCTCTGCTGCGCGGTGGCAGGCGATGGAGGACAACGGTGCCGTATTCCTTCCTGCAGCGGGTTCGCGTGCCGGAACGGATTGCAACAATATAGGCAATTACGGCTTCTACTGGGCATCCGATGCGGAGGATGACGCTACAGCTTTCAGTCTGGGCTTCACCGAGTCGCTGGTGGCGCCGAAGGTAAGTGAGCCGCGTGCTTCCGGGCAGTCGGTCCGTCTGGTGCAGCGTTATAGCGCACCCGAAGAGCAAGGCGATGATGTCAATGCCAACTTCTCCGAGCATCCCTTCACCGTGAATGTTGAAGGCGGTAAGGTGTATTTCTCGCAGGGTAATTTGCAGTATCAGCCGGAACCCGGTAAATCGTGGCGTTTCGCTCCCAAACAGACTGATTTTGCTGGCGAAGCGAATAGCAACGTTATTGATTGCAAATATGAAGGATGGCTGGATTCTTATGTGTACAGTTCAGGAAATGAAGGAAATAAGATAGGTTACAATCTGTTCCACGGTAATTGTGGCGAGATGGGGGAAGACGATGAATTTGATTCTCCGTCCCGTAGAAATGCTCCGATGGGCTTTGATGAGGATTTTATTGACTGGGGAATCAATCCTATTTCCAATGGCGGCAATGTGGCTGGTAAGTGGCGTACGATGACGGCTGACGAGTGGAGTTATCTTTTCCTCTCGCGTGATAATGCCGGTCTTTTGTTCGGTTTTGCCACAGTGGACGGAGTGAAGGGACTGATTTTGCTTCCCGATGATTGGACATTGCCTTCTGGTTGCACCTTTGTTCCTGCTTCCGAGCGTATGACGGCGACAGAGGGAGTATATACAAGCAATACGACCTTGTCAGTGTATGGTCACAATACGTATTACACAACCAATCAGACATGGCAAAGTATGGAGGCTGCCGGTGCCGTCTTCCTTCCTGCCGCTGGTATGCGTACAAAATCGGCATGTTCCGGTGTCGGATCAATGGGGTACTATTGGACCTCCTACAAGGATGACAACAACGGCGACAATGCCATAATGATCAGTTTCGACAATACGTCTTTAAACACACAAATCTCTGACAAAAAAGAAGATGGGCGTTCAGTCCGCCTTGTAAGGGATTTGTCGCAGGAAACCCATACGCTGACCGTTGTGGCAGATCCGACCGCCGGCGGTATTGTGAAGGAAATCCGTGCTGAGGGCGATATAGAGATAACCGGCAGCGAGTTCTCCTTGACGGAGGGCGAGACCAAGACGCTGAAGGTAGTCGCCACTGACGGATACGAATTCGCAGGCTGGGATATGGATCTGTTGGCGGGTACAGGCAGCCAGATCGAGCCTGCCGATGTGGAAGGTGAGTGGCATTTCACGATGGGGAATAAAGAAACGACCCTGAAAGCGAAATTCACACAAATTGTTCACACACACAACTGGGGGACTCCCACTTATTCTTGGGACGGTTTCGATTGCACGGCAGAACGCGTATGCACGCTTGATCCCACACATAAGGAAACGGAAACCGTAACCGCCACGCAGACGAGTACTACTGAACCCACTTGCACCGAAGCTGGTGTGAATACTTATACGGCTGTCTTCCAAAATACAGCTTTTGCACAGCAGACGACCACAGTGACAATTGAGGCATTGGGTCATGACTGGGGTGAGCCGACATACACATGGAGCAATGATAACAGCCAGTGCACCGCCACCCGTGTCTGCAACCGTGACGCTTCGCACGTCGAGACTGAGACTGTCAATAGTGTGGTAACAAGTACAGCGACGACTTGTGAGGAGAGCGGAACACTCACCTATACCGCAATCTTTGAGAATGTTGCTTTTGCAACGCAAGAGAAGACAGAGACAGTAGAGGCCGTAGGTCACGACTGGGGCGAGCCG
>JAGCWE010000082.1 GCA_017962005.1 Paludibacteraceae bacterium
CAATGCGTACATGCTCCGTCAGGAAATATAAACCCATATACTGACCGTTCAGCACCAGTTCCACAGGCCGTTCACGCGGTGTCCATCTTAGTCCTGCCGCCTCGCTGACAGCAAATCCTGCCGGCATCTTAAGAAATCCTAACGGATCGTCCGCATGGGCCATCAGGCACCAGTGACGGTTGTTCGGCATGCCGAGCACTTTCTGCTTCACGTCGAATTTTATCTTGTAGGGCTTCTTGTCAAATGCAGTCCATGTCCAGTTGCCGCGGCCTTTAATCGTGGCGGGTAGGGGAGACCGTGCCGAACCCAAAGAAGGATACTCCGGCACAACGGAATCAATATAAACGGTCGCCTGAACCTGTGTCTCGCGGTCCGTTACGGCTTGTCCGTTCGCCGTGTTTACATACACAATAGGCAGCGTCCGCGTCGGCGTCGCTGCATACATGCTGCCTAAGGCAATCAGACAACTGAGCACTATGAGAAAACCTCTTTTCACCCGTTCCCTACATATTGGCGTTGTAGTATTGCGGCTGTCCTGTCACTTCTTCGCCAAGCCATTCAGGCCGTTCGTACGGCTCGTGCTCGTCACCTAACTCCAGTTCAGCCAACACCAGTCCTTCCTTTCGCCCGTGGAATACATCTACTTCCCATTTGCGTTCTGCACCTTCGTAGGGCGGGGCAGGGATGATATAGCGCGTCTTGCTGATAGTGCCCGGCAGACACAGTTTCATCAGTTCCTGCGCGTCAGCAAGCTCAATCTCCTTTTCCCATTCGAACTTCGCCAACCCTTCACGCAGTGTGCCCGACTTGATAGTAAGGAACGCGCGCTCGTCGCGTATGCGCACGCGGATAGTCTTACCCGGTTCTCTGCACAAGTAGCCTTGTTCTATCTCGTATTGTTTCACCGCTTGCGCCTTGAATGTCTCAGAGTTCACCAGGAACTTCCGCTCTATCTCCGTATTCTTTGCCATGAATCAAATATCTTAATTTGCTGCAAAGGTAGTAAAAATAAATCACATACGCAAATTTTGTTATTATATTTCCTCATTTGTGCGGGTTTTGAGGTTTTTCTGACCGATTTACTTGTATATATCATATTTTTTTTTGTACCTTTGCGCAAAATTGCGCAAGTAGAAACAAATATGGTAACACCGGATTTTATTACACGATTGGAGCCGAACGAGATTTTTGTGTTCGGAAGTAACCTCGCAGTCTTTCATGGCGGAGGTGCTGCACGTTAAATATCAAACGTGGCTCTGCCGAAAGGATGGAAATAGCACGACCTATTGATTACGACGCATGATTACGAAAGAAGTCATAGAGAATTGCGCAGAAGATACAGAAAACCTAATATGTCAAACGCTGATTTAGTACAATACATCATAGAGCAGGCCTCCCAAGCCGGCGAAGTTAGAGCGCGGAAGATGTTCGGAGACTACTGCCTTTATTGCAATGACAAACCTGTCGGATTGATATGTGATGACTACTTGTATCTCAAGCCACTCAAACAACTGGATTCTGTTCTTCGCGAGGATGACCGACAGATGCGCCCACCTTACGACGGTGCCAAACCGCACTACGCGATAACCGATGTCGATGATGCCGACTACGTCTCGCTGCTCGTAAAAACGGTAGTTGAGAACTTACCCTCGAAAAAACGATGAAACGCATCTGTGATTTCATAGCCAAATGGATGGGAGTGCTGGTGCTGCTGGTCGCAGCAATCAGTATCGTTGTGCCTCAGTCGTTGACGTGGGTGGCTACATGGGTCATCAATCCAATGTTAGGCATCATCATGTTCGGCATGGGACTCACGCTCACGGCGAATGATTTTCGAATCATCCTCCGCCGTCCTGTAGATATACTCATCGGCTGTCTCACGCAGTTCACTGTCATGCCGCTCTTAGCATGGGGACTGACGTGGGCGTTCTCGCTTCCTCAAGAACTGGCGATAGGTGTTATTCTCGTCGGATGTTGCCCGGGCGGAACAGCATCGAATGTCATCACCTATCTGGCGAAAGGTGACTTGGCACTATCGGTAGGTATGACAGCTGCATCTACCTTGTTGGCACCGTTGCTTACACCACTCCTCGTATGGTGGTTGGCCGGTACGATGGTGGATGTGGATACGGTTGGTATGCTCCTCAGCATCTTGTGCGTGGTGATCCTCCCTATCGCAGGCGGACTGCTCTGCCAACGCTTCATCCCTAAGATGACGCAGCGTGTGACGCCGTATTTGCCTGCTTTCTCGTCTATCGCCATCGCACTCACTGTAGGTATCGTTGTTTCGCACAATGCCGACCGGTTGCTAACCGCAGGACTGATTGTCGTGCTTATTGTGATATTGCACAACCTGCTGGGACTCGGTGTCGGTTATTTGGTCGGACGTCTGTTGCGCTTGCAGCGCCCCAAGTGTGTGGCATTGAGTATCGAAGTCGGGATGCAGAACTCCGGTTTGGCTACCTCGCTGGCTGTGCTGCATTTTGCCGCATTCCCTTTAGCCACCATCCCAGGGGCTGTGTTCAGCGTCTGGCATAACATCAGCGGCGCGATTGTAGCCCGCATCTCGTCCACCATACTAACGAAGAATAAGCAATGAAACAACAATAGTTATGGACTTTCACGTTTACGGAACACAAGGCCAACCAACGTTGCTACTCCTGCCCGGTTTGGGCGTGTCGCACGAGATCTTCCTACCGCTCATAGAACGGTTGCAGGATAAGTTCTATATCGTTGCTGCAGGCGTGGATGGTTTTCTCATAGGCAAGCCGTCACGCTTTACATCAGTGGACGACCAAGCGGCGCAGGCAATCCAATATGTAAAGAACGAGTTAAGCGGACACCTGGATGTGGCTTATGGTTTATCGTTAGGCGGCAAGATTCTCTCCCGAATGATGGAGCGCAATGAGATTGTGATTGACCATACCATCATGGATGCAGCACCTCTGTTGCCGCTACCGAAATGGAGTGTTGACCCTTTGCGGTATTATCAGGCGTTTAACGTATGGACGTGCTACCACTGGACAGGCTTCTGGCGATGGGTGTTCCACTCGCACTATTTCGACGTGCTATTGGACGAGGTGCGCAAAGTCTATCCGTCCGGTCGCAGTCAGGCAGTATTGGATGGTTACAAGTCTGTCTATACCAACCGCTTGGAGTCCATCCACGGCGCAGACATTCACTTTTGGTATGGTACGAAGGAAGCCTTTGTTGCCAAGCCGCAAGTGGAGCACTTGTTGAAACTATGCCCGTCTGCACATGTAGAAATTTTCGAAGGAATGAACCATGGTCAACTCCTTATCGACCATCCCGATGAAGTTGCCAAACGAATAATAGAACTATTATGACACCAAAACTATTTATACAAGCATTGACGAAGTTCTTTGCTGGACTGATTATCGTCGGACTATTACTCTTCCTGCCGGCAGGTACATGCGCTTATTGGCAGGCGTGGCTCTTTATCGGCATTCTGTTTGTGCCGATGTTCATCGCAGGTATCTGGCTTATGTGGAAGCATCCTGAATTGTTGAGCAAGCGTCTGAGTGCCAAAGAGGAGCAAAATGAGCAGAAATGGGTGGTTGCATTAAGCGGGTTGCTCTTTATCGCTATGTTTGTTGGGGCAGGTCTGAACTTCCGTTTTGGATGGCTTTTTATGCCCAACTGGACCATATACGTAGCCGCTGGTATTTTCCTGCTTGGCTACGCGCTTTATGCAGAGGTTATGCGCGAGAATGTGTGGTTGTCACGCACGGTTGAAGTGCAAGAGAACCAGCAGGTGATAGATACCGGTTTGTATGGTATTGTTCGCCATCCGATGTACTCGGCCACGCTGTTGCTTTTCCTCTCTATGCCCTTAGTACTCAACTCGGTATGGTCATTCGCGTTGATGCTACTTTATATCCCTATTATCGTCAAGCGTATTCGCAATGAGGAAGTGGTTTTGGAGCAAGACCTTGCAGGTTATAAGGAATACAAACAACGTGTGCGCTATCGTTTAATCCCGTATATTTGGTAATATGAACTGGACAATAATCATCATTGAAGCAATTGTGCTGACGGCAGCATTCACGGCGATGATCTTGATACCGCTGGTGAAGAATCCGGTGTGGTGGATAGCTGACTATCCCGAAGACATCCAAGGTGGTATGGCTGGCAGGCGCATATGATTTCTGGTCGGCTCTTGGTGTCGGCTACGGCATGTGGCTATTCATCGATTGGAGAAAGACACGCATAACAAAACCATCCAGAAAGCTGTTGAGAGTTTCCGTATAACAGACGAACAAAAGGCTTTGCTAAAAACCTTGCGCGTGAACTACATTGCAAGTAGTTGCTTGTAAAGATGTAGTCATCCGGCTTAGCATATCTAATATGTTCGCGCAACATATTCCTTCGTTTACTCCTTAATAATTGTAAAACGCTGTAGTTTAATAACTTACAGCGTTTTGCGGAGAAGGGGGGATTCGAACCCCCGGTACAGTTACCCGTACGACAGTTTAG
>JAGCWE010000006.1 GCA_017962005.1 Paludibacteraceae bacterium
GTATTGCGAGCTCCACAACAGCGGTTTCGCTGCACCGATGAACAAACGCGACCTCGAGCTTATCTTCGTCAATGCCAGCAACCCCGCACAGAAATTCGTTTACCCGCAGACCGAAGACCCGCGCTTCTGGCTGCCTGGAGAAGAGCACAAATTCACCCTCTCCTGCAACCTCGACTCCAGCATGCAAGGCGACTACAAACTGTACCTCAACATGCCGGATCCCTATCCTACTCTGCATGACGATCCGCGCTACTCTATCCGTTTGGCTAACGACTCTGTTTGGGAGGAAGCCACGGGCTATAACTACCTAACTACCATCACGGTGAATTAAGAACAATTATGAAACATCTTTTGTCCATATCGCTTTGCGTCCTGATGCTTGCTGCATGCAACACCGGGGACTCCGGAAATATTCCCCAGAAAGATTCAATCGTCTATGCAGAGACCGATGAGATTTTTGCCAACCCCGAACGTGGATTGCTGATTCAGACGTACTATACGTCCGGCAACATAAGCAATCGCGCCAAGGCGACTACCATTGCCGACAACCGCAAGTCGGACTCCAAAATCACGCTGTATCTTCACTCCTATTATCTGACCGATTATATAGAGAGTGATATTCCGCAGGAGTTTCTGGACCGTTTGGACCACAACATGAACGCTCTGCGTGAGGGTGGCGCGAAAGTGGTACTCCGCTTCTCATATAAGTCCAATGATAGCGAGAGTGCCAAACCTTGGGATGCTACGCCCGAGTGGGTGTCCAAGCATATCGACCAGATTGCTCCCTATCTGCAGAAGCATTCGGATGTAATCCTCTGCCTGCAGGCCGGTTTCATCGGCGTGTGGGGCGAATGGTACTACACGTCCAATTTCAATTTCCAGCCCACCAAAGATGCAGACTACGAGCCTCGTTGGGAAGTGTTGGAGCACTTGTTGCGCGTGTTGCCCGAGGATCGTCAGATTGCTCTCCGTACGCCTATGTTCAAAAAGCGTTATCTGCGTATGCGCGGTTTGGGTGAAGAACCCCTTACGGCAGAAGAGGCCTATATGCCTACTGCCAAAGCTCGTCTTTGCGGTCACAACGACTGCTTCGTGGCTTCATCTACCGACTACGGCACTTATGACACCAATAAAGACCGTATCTTCTGGCAGGAAGACACCAAGTACACGATGATGGGTGGTGAGACCTGCGCTGAGTGCTCGCTTTCCGGTGGCGAAAATGCCATGAAGCAGCTGGCGCTGTTCCATTGGACCTATCTCCATCGCGACTATAACAAAGACGTGCTCGACTCCTGGCGCGAAGACGGCGTGTGGGATGACGTGTGCCGCCGACTTGGCTTCCGCTTGGTTCTGGACAAAATGACGAAGACCAAGAATCCGATGGCGGGCAAAGAGTTTGAGGCCACCTTCAACATGCGTAACGTGGGTTTTGCCGCCCCGATGAACAAACGTGATGTCGAGCTGGTGTTTGTCAGCAAGGATGACCCGAACAAGAAGTTCGTCTATCCGCAAAACGTTGACCCGCGTTTCTGGATGCCGGAAGAGGATATTACTTTCACCCTGTCCTGCACCCTGGATGCATCGATGGCCGGAGAATATAATGTCTATCTGAACTTGCCGGACCCCTATGCTTCCCTGCATGACAATCCAGACTTCAGCATTCGTTTGGCTAACCTCAACGTTTGGGAAGAAGCCACCGGCTACAATCTCCTCACTACCGTTACTGTAAAATAAGCAATCTGCGCCGCTATTCCTTTATACTGTTTTTGCTGCTTGCCTTCGTCTGCAACGCCCAAACTGCTTGGTGGGGCGCGTCTGTAGGATTGGGGCATAACCAGCCATATCAGGACCAGTCCGCTTTCAATCTCCTCACGCAAGATGCCAACAACCAGCTCGTGCCGCTCTTCCTCTCCTCTGAGGGAGAATATATGTGGTGCGACCAGGCGTTCACTTTCTCAGCCGTAAACGGCGAGATACGTCCGTCTGTTCCTCTGCAGAAAGTCAAAGCGGGTACGACCCTGCGCGAGGCGTATCTGGCTGCTCAGGCGGCCCATTTCCCTTCTTCCGGTCTGTTGCCGGACACGCTCTTCTTCACGCGTCCGCAGTACAACACCTGGATTGAACTGATGTACAACCAGAACCAGGAGGATATCCTTCGCTATGCGCATGCCATCATCGATAACGGCTTCCCTGCAGGAGTGCTGATGATAGACGACAACTGGCAGCGCTACTACGGCAATTTTACCTTCAAGGCCGAGCGTTTCCCCGACGCCAAAGGTATGATAGACGAGCTCCACGCCCTCGGATTCAAAGTCATGGTGTGGATATGCCCGTTCGTCAGCCCCGATTCGCCGGAGTTCCGTGACCTGGAAAGCAAAGGTTTCCTGCTCCGCAACCCGAACGGCGGCACGGCTATACTCAATTGGTGGAACGGCTATTCCGCATGTTATGACCTCACGAACCCTGCTGCTGCGGACTATTTCTTACAGGTGCTCAAAGAGGCGCAGGCCGAGTATGGAATAGACGGCTTCAAGTTTGATGCGGGCGACAACAACTGCTATGCGTCGGCTCCTAATCTGGCATACGACCCCAAAGCCACTAACGTGGACCACACCACTTCCTGGGCCAAGATAGGTCTGCAGTTCCCCTTCAACGAGTATCGCGCTTGCTGGAAGATGGGCGGACAACCGTTGGTTCAGCGCCTTGGCGACAAAGACTACAGCTGGGAGGCCGTGCAGCAACTCATCCCGCAGATGTGCGTGGCCGGACTGCTCGGTTATGCCTATGCCTGCCCCGACATGGTGGGCGGAGGACAGTTCGCGGCCTTCCTTGACATCAAGGATGACGAGTTCGATCAGGCGCTCATCGTCCGTTCCGCACAGGTGCACGCCCTGATGCCCATGATGCAGTTCTCCGTGGCGCCGTGGCGTATCCTTTCGCCCGAGAACCTGGCCATCGTACAGAAGATGGCCAAACTCCACGCCGAGTTCGGGCCTTACATCATGCAGTATGCCCGCCTCGCGGCCAAGACCGGCGAACCGATAGTGCGACTGATGGAGTACCAATTCCCGCATCAGGGTATGGCTTACATCAAAGACCAGTTCATGCTGGGCGACCGCTACCTGGTGGCGCCCGTAGTGGACAACAAGCTGGAGCGTGACGTGTGCCTGCCCAAAGGCACCTGGCGCGATGACCAGGGCAAACGCTACCGCGGCGGCAAGACCTACCACATACAGGTTCCGCTCGACCGCCTGCCCTATTTTGAGAAAATCAAATAAAACAAAAAGCATATGAAGAACAAACTTTGGCTTGTATTTATCCTCATCACGGTTGTGACTTGGGGTATTTGGGGAGCATTCTCCGGGTATCAGATTCAAAACGGTATTCCCGACACAGTTGTGTACATCATTTGGGCACTGTCGATGATTCCGTGCGCTATTGTAGCTCTTATCATCAACAAAGGCAAGTTCCGTCATGACGGCAAATCCGCATTGCTCGGCCTGACCGTAGGTCTGTTGGGCGCAGGCGGAC
>JAGCWE010000083.1 GCA_017962005.1 Paludibacteraceae bacterium
GCAGTAACCCCCAACAAAGCAGGCATCCGCAGGTGCGGATGCCTGTTGGTTTTTATTCCGTTATCTGTCCGGTGACGTTGTACGTCTTCCCTCCGCGTTGTATGTACAGTATTCCGTTGCGCAGCACCTTCGTGCATAGGGCGTTGTCCTCTTGTACATCCTTCACGCCGGTCGGCTTGTCGGTACTGGTGAAGTACCCGGGTGCGCTCACGCCTTCGTCCGGACGGGCGTAGGAAGCGTCTTTGTGGGCGTTGCTGTACTTCGTCCCCTTGCCGCCCGTGAGGTTCGAGCAGCCGTCGAACATGCCCAGGGAGTTTATTCCCGCCAGGGCGGTGTAGTTGGCGTTGCAGACGATGGTCGTCAGGGCCACACACCCTTGGAACATGCCGTAGGCGGCGCTGACGCCGGACAGGTCAAAGCCGTTGATGTCAATCTTGGTCAGGCTCTTGCAGTTCTGGAACATGAACGACACATCCGTCAGTCCCGCCGTGCTGATGTTCTCCAGACCTTCCACTTCCTCCAGCGCGTCCATGTTGGCAAACAAGTTTGACGTCGATGTGATGTCCGCCTCCTTGAGGGACTTGTCAATCACCGCCTTTGTCACAATCCTTCTCGCTGAACTCGGAACGTCCTCCGGCAGGTATGCGTTCTTCAGCGTCAGACGCTGTTTGTCATACCGTACGGTCATGTTCTTGCCGCTGACCGAAACGTACATCTCGTCAGTCAGGTCGGCAACAGCGACGTACTGCGCCCTGACGGTCAGATCTCCGGTAACCACCGTGAAATCGGTGTCCCATCCCGAGAACAGGCAGCCTTCCACTTCCGGCGCTTCGGGCGCGGAGGCAGGATAGCCGTCTTCAGTGTCTGTTTCGGCTATCACGCCGCCTTCTTTGCCAAGGAAGGTGACGGTGTACAGACGGGTGAAATAGCCTTTGTCGTCGGCACCTCCGTCAGGACGGGCATACGTGATGTATGTGGCGTTGCTGTCATACGTTGTTCCGTGCCCGCCCTTTATTTTGATACATAAATAGAACATGTCGCCAGACTCTGTCAGAGTGGTGCTCTCGGACCAATCGGTATTGCAATAAATCCTTTCAAGGGAGAGGCACCAGAGAAACATGCCATTCATATTTTCCACTTTGCTTATGTCGAAGTTCCGCACATCGACTGAAGCAAGCGAGTAGCAGTTCTTGAACATGTATTGCATGTCTGTGACTTCACTGGTGTTGAGGTAACCCAGATGCTCGATGGTTCTCAGGTTGTAGAAATTGCGGAATAACCCGGTTGTAAAGGTCAGCCTTGCATCTTTCATGGATTCATCGAACACCGCTTTCTGTACATTGTTGACGCACTCGTCCCACAAATAGCCGTTACTGTTATAACGTACTATCTCACCCTTCCGTTCGGAAACCAGATTGTCGTAATAGAACGTCACTTCTGCCCCGTCTTCGCTGAACACACTGTAGAACACATTCGGGATTTCTTTGGAGAAATAACCGGGTGACGCTGTACCCTCGTCGGGACGGGCATACTCGCTTGATACATGTTCATTATCGTAGGCGGTTCCGTTCTCTCCGTTCAGCACCGTACAATTTGTGAACATCTCATAATCAAGTTTCACTTGCCCTTTCTTTGGCAAATCTTCATTGCACAGTATGAAACGCAGATTGGAACAATAACCAAACATATAATAAACATGTTGTACCTTGGAGAAGTCAAACGTCCGTAAATCAATCCGATCGAGATAATAGCAATTATAGAACATATAAGCCATACTTGTCACCTCGGACGTATTCAGATAATCCAGATGTTCGATATGTCGTAATTGATAAAAATAAGAGAACCACCAGCCGCAATCGGTTGGGCGTGCTTCCTTTACGGATTCGTCCAATATGACGCTTCTTACCTTTCCGTTCGCCTCTCTATAGATGCCCAGTGTCCAATTGCATCCTTTTCGCGCAATCTTCTGTTTGTCGTAATAAAGCGTAAGCGTGTCGCCCGTGCTGCTGTATATGCCGTATATCTCTTTCGGACTGAGGGTAAAGTATCCCGGATTTGTCTCTCCGTTGTCAGGATGGGCGTATTCTATTCCGTCATTATTATAATAACTATATATCGTACCTTGACCGCCGGTAAGCCTCAAACATTCATAAAACATATTATTATCGTTCTGTATGGACTTGTTCAGACTCCAGTCATCATCACTATAGATTACTTTGAGGATTTTGTCGCGGTAGAAAAGTCGCTCCATGCTCGTTACATCTTTAGTGTCAAATGCACGCAAGTCCAATTCGGTCAAACAGGTACACATACCGAAAGCGCCATCAATACCTGTGACATTCTCGATGCGGTATTTGGTGGGTAGATAGATGTTTTCGATAGCATTGCAGTAATAGAACATTTCCCACATATATACAACGTTCCTCATATCAAAAGTGCGGATGTCCACAGATTTTAATTTATGACAATTGCTAAACATCCTTGCCATTGCTGTTACATTGGAGGTGTTGAGATAGTCGAGATGTTGAATATTGGTCAATCTGGTGAATGGGAAAAACCAGCCTGCTGTGGAAGTTGGCAACGCCTTTTTCATTGTCTCATCAAAAACAACGGTTTTGACGTTCATCCGCTGTTCTTTGTTTTCCTCACTGTATGCCGGTTCCAGTCCGCCGCGCTCCGCTTTCTTCGTGTCATAGTATAGCGTGTACGTCTCGCCGTCTGGGCTGAACACACCGTATATCTCCTTCTGCTTAGAGAAATAGCCGGGGTTGGCAGTTCCTCCATCTATTCTGGCGTACTCTTTGCCGGTGTGCTCCGCATCGTATGCGGTGGGAGGAGTGGCACTTCCTTGAAGAGAAGTGCAACCTGCAAACATATCTGTGCCGTCAAAAGAGAAGGAACTCCATTCGTTCTCGCACTCTATGACCTCAAGGCTCTTGCAACCCGCAAACATACTGCTCGCATCCGTCACGTGGGACATGTCAAAATGGAGTACATTCAACTCTTTGACGGATTTGCAGTTCATGAACATGCCCTTCATCGACTTTACCTTCCCCGTATTCAATTTGTCAAGTCCTTCTATGGTATCCAACTTCTCGCAACCCGCAAACATATAGCTCATATCCGTCACTTCGTCTGTCTTAATCAAACTCATTCCGGCAACTTCAGTAACGGCACTAAATCCTTCGAACCAGTGTGCAGTATTCGTAAGAGACTTATTCATATCGGTATAAAAGCGGATTTTCGTTACCTGCTGGCGTCGTTCTGCGTAGTCGTCTGACATCCATTCCTCCGGAAGTACACTTTCCGACTCTATACGCCCGTCCGGATAAAAAACCCTGACAGGAGTATTGAGCCTTTTCCCGTCGTAGCAAACGCAGAATGTCTCGTTGGATGTGAATGCGTAGATTTCATCAACAACGGTGAAATAGCCTGTTTTGCCCCATGGAGTGGCGTAGGTCTTGTCGGTATGTGAAGCATCGTACACAGTGCCTTTACCGCCTACCAGACTCGTACAGCCCGCAAACATATCTGTACCCGTTAAGGATTTGTGAGTTTTGGCACTGTTCAAGTCGTAACTGCAATAGACAGTCTTGAGTGAACTGCATCCCTTGAACATTCTGTCCGCATACATTAAGTTGTCTAAGAGAAGCCCGCGTAGATCCAATACCTCGAGGGACGAACAGTCTTTGAACATCATTGCCATGTCTTTGGTATAGTATGTGTTGAGATATTCGAGATGCTCGATAGAGGTCGTGCCGCTGAAACCGTTGAACCACGAAAAGGTTTGATAGAGAGGGCAGTATCGCATTGACTCGTCCACTACAATTTTCTTTACGCCGGCACGCGCAACGGCATATTTATCGGATGTCCATGAAGTAGTTCCTCCGCGTTCCTTTTTCTTGGTATCGAAATAGAGAGTAAACGTATTGCCGTCTTTGCTGAAAGCACCATACACATAATTGATTTCGGTAAAGTATCCGGGGAGGGCAGAACCACCGTTGGGACGGGCATACTCTTTACCTGTATGGGCTTCGTCAAAAATCGTTGTATGGTCATTGTTGATACCTCTTAACCCGGTGCAACCCATGAACATGTCCACATCGTTGAAATCGAGCACGTTCCAGTCATCGTTGCAATAAATCGTTTTCATTGAGGCACAACCAGCGAACATTTCGCTTGCGTCTGTTACTTTCGATAAGTCAAAGTGTTGTAATTGTATCGTTTCCAAGGATAGACAGTTCTGGAACAAACCCTTCATGGAGGTGACATTTTCCGTGTCGAAATCGAACAGGTTGAGCGTGGACGCCAATGACGTGCAGTTGGCGAACATATAACTCATGTCCGTCACTTTCTCCGTGTGGAAATGACTCAAGTTATAGAAAGCCTTTAGCGCCGAGAACCCGTTGAACCAGTTGGATGTATTGGTCGGACGGGCATCGTCCATTGACGAATCAAAAATGACATCTAGCACTGCCTCGCGTATGTCCGTGTACGATTCGGACATCCATTCCTCAGGGCTAAAACCGCCTTGGGCTGTCTTGCCGCCATCGTAGCAAATTTGGAATATGCGGCTCTCTTCATTGAACATTCCGTATATCTCAGGCAGGGTGAAGTATCCAGGGTTAGCCGTGCCCTCATCCGGATGGGCATACTCAATGGTGATATGGTCGGCGGAGAAGACGGTTCCGTTCTGTCCTTTCAGCGACTTGCAACCCTTGAACATGTCTTTCGAATTCGTAATGGAACCTTTGCTCCAATTCTCATCGCAACAGATTGTGGTCAAGGAATTACATCCGGAGAACATAAGGTCGGTCCTCGTCACTTTTGCCATGTTGAAATTGTGCAAGTCCAAAGAGGTCAGATGATGGCACTCCCAGAACATAGCCGTCATAGATGTTACCTCGTCCGTATGGAGATATTCGATATGCTCTATGGTTGTCAACCAGTTGAATCCATCGAACCAGTATGCCGTGCTGGTCGGATACGCATTATCCATCGACTTGTCGAACACGACCTTCTCTACATTCGATCGAACAAGCACATAATCGGATGTTCCCCACTCATCAGGAGTAAGAGCGCCAGTTTGCGGTTTGTTTTGGTCATAGTAGAGCGTGAAGGTCATGCCCTCGTCGCTGAGCACGGCGTAGATTTCTTTCTTCGCGCTTTGAGCGGATATTCCTATGCCCGCAAGCAGGAGAATCAGTAAAAAACCTTTTTTCATATCCTTGTTATGTGTTTCTTTTCTTTATTTCACCGTTGCGCCTTGTGCGTTGTACGTCTTCCCTTCGCGTTGTATGTACAGTACGCCGTCGCGCAGCACCTTCGTGCATTGCGCCTTGTCCTCTTGTGCGTCGTTCACGCCGGTCGGCTTGTCTTCACCAGTGAAGTACCCGGGTGCGCTCTCGCCTTCGTCAGGACGGGCGTAGGAAGCGTCCTTATGGGCGGTGCTGTACTTCGTCCCCTTGCCGCCCGTGAGGCTCGTACAGCCGTCGAACATGCCCAGCGAGGTTATTCCTGCAAGAGCGGTGTAGTTCGCGTCGCAGAGGATGGTGGTCAGGTTTGTGCACCCTTGGAACATGCCGTAGGCGGCGCTGACGCCGGACAGGTCAAAGCCGTTGAGGTCTATCTTGGCCAGGCTCTTGCAGTCGCGGAACATGTACGACACGTCCGTCAGTTCCGTCGTGTTGATGTTCTCCAGTCCCTCCACTTCCTCGAGCTTGTACATCTGCGCGAACAGACCGGAAACGGTGGTTACGGCAACTTGGCTTACCGACTCGTCGATGACCACTCTGACGGCGGCTTCCTTGACGGATGCGGGTATGTCTTCCGGCTCGTAGGTTTCCGTCCGGGTCTTAATCAGGTTGTCGTACCGGACGGTCATTGTTGTTTCGCTTACGGTGACGTACAGCACGTCTTCCTCCTTCGACAGGTCTATATACTGCGCTGTGACGGTCATGTCTTCGGTCACATTGTCAAACGCCCTGTCCCAGCCCGTGAAGAAGAAGCCTTCCTGTTCGGGCGCTTCGGGTGCGACTGCGGCAGAGCCTTCCTCCACTGTTTGCGCCTCGCCTATCGGGTTGCCGTCCTTGTCAAGGAAGGTGACGGTGAAATAGTTAACTTCGGCAGGCACGCTGTGTTCGATGAGGACAGCCGCCACGTATTCGGTCATATCGGTCAGTTCCGATGCGGCGGACGTGCCGTTGCGGACTGTTTCGCCTGTGGCGTCACCGACGATGCGCACCAGCACCTTCTCCTTGTCGTCCGCACTCTTGGGAAGTGAGGCCTTGATTTGTGTCCATCCCCAGAGGGTGCCGGTCTCCTCCTTGTCTCCGGCAGTGAACGTGGCGGCTCTCTGCTCCAAATCAACCGTAGCGGTCCGTTTCCACGTCTTGCCGTTGTCTGTGGAGTATTCGGCTGCCTGCGTCTTGTAGCCGTACAGGTCGGTGCCGCAGTACGCCGAGAAGCGTATGCCGGAAAGCCCCTTGGTGGAGAAGGTGAAGACAAGGGCGGTGGGGGTGCCCGCCTGAATCTGCAAGTCCGGGGTCTTGCGTGAGAGGACTGCCACCTGTTTGTCCGCATCATCCTCACCGAACTTACCGTCCCGCCAGTTGAATATGTTCTCGCCTCCCGTTACCACTGTGTAGTCTCCCGTAAGCAGGATGTCGCTCTCGCTGTCTTTCTCTACGGGCACATACTCCGCGGTTGCGGAGGCTCTGTGTCCCTCGGCATAGATGTCGGCATCGTAGTGTGTGAGTTGGTTCTTCCCCTCGTCCGGGGTGACGGAGAAGTTGAAGAAGGACACCATGTTGGGGATTGCAGCCTCGTATTCGGCGGTCAGGGTGAGGTCTTCCTTGAGTTCGATGACGCGCGTCTTGTCCATCGACTTGTCCTCTTTCCAGCCGAGGAACTTGTTCGGTGTGCAAAGGGCGTTGTTGTGGTCGTGCAGGGTGATGGTCACCTTGTCGCCTGCGAAGAGGGTTTTCTTGGCGGGTGTGATTTCCGCGTAAACGCCGTAGCCGCCTGTGACGTTGACAGTGAGATTGACGATTTCAGGAGCCGCGCTGATATAGTTGTTCTTGTCGCCTATGCAGTCGCCGTCCTTGCCCGCCGTATAGACAGAGTGCGACGTGAGGATGGTGAACGCACCCTCGTCCGCCTTGGCGAAATCGCTCCAGGCGAACCCCGCCTCTGTCATCGTCATCGAACTGAAGGCAGCCTCCTCTTCAATCTTGTCGCCCACCGATAGGATGTCGTTGATACCTCTTTCCTTGTCCTGCTTGGGCTGGTAGCGGTAGCCGCAAAGGATGTTGTTCTCCAGCTGCACAAATCCGCTTTTGATGTAGGTCAGTTCCGCCCCTGTGGCTATCCGCTCCGCTATCTCGCTTTCTTTCAGTATGCCGTTCTCCAGTCCCGAATCGGAGTCTTCCATGCTGTCGTGACTGTCTTTCGTGTCGCCGTAACGGTTGTTCTTGTCGTCCGCCCAGTCGGGGAAGAGGAAGAAGTTGTTCTTGATATGGAACTCGCTGTATGCGGCCACGTATGTGATGTCAAACAGTTCCTTTCTGCTCCACGCCGACACGGTGTTGTTGCTGAAACTGAAATACATGCCGTACATGTCTTCCGCCTTTATCTTGCCGAATGTGACGATGCTGTTCAGATACGTCAGGTCATAGAACGTGTTGTTCGTGAAGACCATCTTCTTGACAGGCTGCGAGAAATACAGCAGCGGCAAGGCGTTGGTCTGGCGGCATCCGTTGTGTATCCGGCAGTTCTCTATATGAAAGAAGCCGATTGTTCCGGCGGAGGTCTCCTCGTCTTGGTCCTCGCCGCGGAAGAGGGAACGGCAGAGTTCTGTCAGTTCGCAGTTCACGAACTCCAGAGTGTCTATATGGTGCTTCTCGTTGTCCTTGAAGGAGATGAGGTGCTTGCTGTTGCCCCATTCGCCTTGGGTCTGGCATATCCTGAGGTTCTGGAAATGGAGCGAAAAGCCTGTTTCGGCGGTTGTTCCCTGCGGCAGTTGCATCTCCATCCTGAGTTCGGCACGGTTGCCCGACTCGTCATCAACTCCGGTAAAGCGGATGTTGCGCAAGGTGGGTGCCATGATGTTGCCGTCGCCGTTTTTCAGGATGCCCGCGTCAATTGTGCCGTGAATCCTTATATCCGCCTTGTCGCCGCTTGAGAAGGTTGATATATCCTTCAGTGCGTTCAGCAGTTCCTGTTTGGTGGTCACGTCATAGGTTTTTCCCGCTGCCCTCATTGGCTGCATCGCTCCCAGACCTGTCAGGCATAGAAGCGTCAATAGAATGTGTCTTTTCATATCTTTGTTGTGTTTGTTGTCTTTGTCACTTGGCTGGTTGTGTCCGATGTCCTTATTTCACCGTTGCGCCTTGTGCGTTGTACGTCTTCCCGTCGCGAAGGATGTAGAGAACGCCGTTGCGGATGACCTTGATGCCTCGGTTGCTGTCACGTTGCGTGTCCTCTATTCCCGTTGCGGGGTCTTTCTGGTACTGCGCGGTGACAATCATATCGCTGGTGACATGCTCAAAGTCCTTGTCCCAGCCCGTGAAGGTGTAGCCTTCCACTTCCGGAGCGGTGATGCCTCCTGCCGCCTCGTTCCAGTACACAGCCTGCTCTCCGAGTTTCTTGCCATCGAAGCCGATGAACGTCACGGTGTAGGTTCTCACTTCATAGACGGGTTTGATGTCGAGGTTCGACTTCACGTGGTCGAACGCCGCACTCCAGCCTTTGAACAGATGACCTTCCCATGCTTCCAATTCAGGCTCTTTCGCCGCCTCGTTCCACTTGACGGTCTGCGTACTGATAATGTTGTCTTCGCGGTCGTAGAAGCGGACGGTGTAGGTATTGATTTCATACTGCGCCTTGACGGTAATATCGGCGGTGACTTCGTTGAAGAAACCGTCCCAACCAATGAAGGTGTATCCGTCGCGAACCGGGTTAACGGGTGCCGTAGCGGACTGACCATACTCCACTTTCTCTGCTTTGAGTTCGTTGCCGTTCCAGTCTACAAACTTGACAGTATAAAGAATGGTGTCATAGACAGGCTTGATATCGAGGTCTGCTTTGACATGTTCGAAGTCAGTGTCCCAGGCGGTGAAGGTGTGTCCATCCCATGCCGGAGTCTCGGGTGTTTCGGCTGCCTCGTTCCATTTCACGGTCTGCGTACTGATAACCTTGCCTTCACGGTCGTAGAACGTGACAGTGTAGGTATTGATCTCGTACTGCGCAGTAACGGTGAGGTCGGCTTTCACATGGTCAATAGCTTTGTCCCAGCCCTTGAAGGTGTATCCTTCGCGTTTGGGGTCGGACGGATAGATTGCGGCGCCATCCCAGTCAATAGTCTGCTTGGACAACTCTGTGCCGTCCCAGTCCACAAAGGTGACGGTGAATTTGTTTATCTCGTACTGGGCGGTCACTTCGAGGTCTTTAGTCACTTGGCTGAAGTCGGTATCCCAACCCTTGAAAGTGTAACCCTCTACGGCAGGAGCATCGGGAGCGACAGCGGCGGTGTTCCAGTCAACGGTCTGTTTGGACAGTTCAACACCGCCGTTTCCGAAGAAGGTCACGGTATATTTGTTGATTTCGTACTGAGCAGTCACCACGAGGTCTGACTTGACGGACGAGTAGTCTTTGTCCCAGCCCTTGAAGGTGTATCCCTCACGGTAGGGTTTCTTCGGTGTGTCGGCTTCGGTGCCCCATGCAACAACCTGCGAGAAGAGCAAGGTGCCGTCCCAGTCCTTGAACGTGACATTATAGGTTTTGATTTCGTATTCCGCCTTGACGGTGATGTCGGCATTGACTTCGTTGAAGAAACCGTCCCAGCCGATGAAGGTGTAGCCCTCCACTTCGGGTGCTTCGGGAGCAGTGGCGGCACCGCCCGGCGCAACCTGCTCGGTCTTGAGGGTGTTGCCTTCTGCGTCCTTGAAAGTGACTGTGTACGGGTCATGCTCAAAGGTGGCTGTCACCGTCTTGTTGTCCTCCATGGTGAAGATACGGTATGCCGTTTCGCTGCCGTTCTCCCACTGCTTGAAGTGGTAGTTCTCGTCCGCTTTGATGTCCAATACGATGATAGTGCCGAACGGAACAGCCTTGACATCTACCGCATCCTCTGCCAAGGTATGCGCTGTCACCGTGCCGTGGTCGGCATTTATGGTGAGTTCGTACTCGTTGATGGTGTACTGCGCCGTTATCTCCTCGTCGTCCGTGAGATTGGTCGGACTCATGGACCATCCGGCGAAGGAGTAACCTTTGCGCGTCGGCTCAAAGCCCTCTGTATCCACCGAACCGCCGTATGCCACTTTGGCGGTGTGCAATGTCGTGCCGTCCCAGTCAAGGAACCGGATATAGAGCTGTCGCGGCTCGAAGGAGGCGGTGAAGGTCTCCGGTGTCTCGCCCACCGTGATGGTACGCTTGGCATCAAACGGATTGGACTGTCCGTCGTCCCATCCGGCAAACACATAGCCTTCGGCGGGTTCCGCCTCTATCTCCGTCGTGCTGCCTTTCTCAAAGACACCCGAGCCGGTGACCGTACCCTTGCTGTCGTCTTCCGAAACGACCGTCACCTCTGTTTCATACTCATCGATGGTGTAGAACTCCTGCCATACGTCAGCGTACATATAGTCGTCCTGTGCGCCGTATGGCACGAACAGCTCGATCTGGCTGATGTCCACATCCTCAAACACTTCCCGTCCGCTGATGTCGGGGTGTTCGGTAGCGCGTTCGACAATCTTCTCTATCTTGGTGCAGCCCTTGAAAGCGTTCACGCCTATCTCGTCTGTGGAGGAGGGTAAGTCAAGCGAAGTGAGCGCGCAGTCCTGGAAGGCGCGTTCGCCGATGTCCATCAGACCTTTCTTGAGGTTGATGCTCTCCAAAGAGGTGCATCCCATAAACGCCTCGGCGTTGATGCTGGACATATTGGACATCAGTTGTACGGTGCGCAGTTGCGTGCAGCCTTTGAACGCCCTGGGATTGATACCCATCACGGGGTACTCTAGTTCGTTGAAGGTCACTTTCTCGGGTATGACGAGGTCGGCGGGCAGGTTCTTGTAGTTGAGGTCGATATCCTCACTCTCCGGCATCACCCATGCATACTGGTAAGGCGACTCGCCCAGCTCGTAGTAGAGGCCGCCTATCTGTGCGCCCATCTCGTAGATATGGCAGAAGTCCTTCCACTCGTCCGCCGCAGCGTAAGCCGCTTTGGCTCCGTAGGGTACATACAGGTCGCAGCGCACATCCTCCGGATGGTTGAACACGTTCAGTCCGGCTATGTCCAACGGTTCGTTACGCTCCGTGCGCACCACCATATAGCCGGTGAAGAACGCCTTTTCGCCTATCTCTGTCAAGGTGTAAGGCAGATGGATGTATGACAGGTTGGTGCCGAAGAAGGCATACTTGCCCACTGTCTTCAAGCCCTCCTGCAGTTTCATCTTGCCCGATATCCAGCTGTTGTGGAACGCATAGTCGCCTATCTCGCGAATGCTGTTGGGCAGTGTGACACTGGTCACGCCGCGGCTGTTGGCAAACGCATACGGCGCCACCGATGTCACTTGATAAGCATTGCCTCCTACGGTGATGACAGACGGGATGACGATGTCTCCCTCAAGGTCGAAATAGTTGTACACGCTGTTGAATATTTCCGGTGCGACGGCGGCGGTGCCGTTCTCCTCATCTATAAGGTAATAAACGCCGTCAATGCAGGGGTTCTCCTCTTTGATGGCAAAGTCTTTCCACTGGTCAGCGCTCTCGTAGTTGGCTTTGCAGCCGTAGGGTACATAGAGTGTTGATTTGGCGGGGTTCATACCCTCAAAGAGGCTTACACCGATAGACATTTGTTCGGGACTCTCAGCGCGCACATACACGTTGCGTGCTATCGTGTTGTTTCTGAAGGCGTAGTCGCCTATGGCGTTCACAGCAGGGATGATAACCCAGTTGAGTTTGGTGCAGTTGTCAAACGCACCAACGCCAATCATATCGAGCGACTTGGGCAGCAGTATCTCATGCACCAGCGTACCGAAGAACGCATTGTCGCCGATGGTCTGCGTGGCATTGGAGAAATCAACTGCCGAAAGATTCGGGCAGTTACGGAACGCGTTCTGCTCGATGGTGGTCAGTTCGGGACAGTCCGTCATATACAGGGTATAAAGCGCCTCGTTGTTCTCGAACGCGCCCTCACAGATGTACTTCACCGATGCGGGTATCTTAGTCGGGCCGTGCTTGCAGTACGCCAGCGCGCCGCCTGCAATCAGGCGTGTACCCTTCTCTATCTCGGGGAAGGCATAGTCCTTCAGGATATCGTCTTTGGCAGCAATCAGGCACTGGTCTTTGTGCAGCAGTCCCTGGAAATAGTTGGCGTCGTTCTGGACGAAATTGGTGAGATAGAACGCGTCCTGTCCGATAGAAGTGACGGACATCGGGATATTGAATGACGCAAGGTTCATACAGGGTGAGAAAGCCTGTTTGCCAATGGTCATGATGCCTTCCGGCAGGGTGATGTCCGACAGGTCGTTGTTGTTTCCGCTGAAAGCGAAGTCGGCAATCGCGGTCACTTTGTATTCCGCATCGTCGTAGTCGAATGTGGCGGGGATGACATACTTCTTGTCCCATGCGAGGTCTTTGTAGTTCAAATCCCAGTCGGTGCTCTCGTAGGTGAGTGTCGCCGTATGGGCAGCCTCGTCGAGGAAGTAATAGAAGTCACCTATCTTCGTCTGGTATTCCACCATCGCGAAATTCTTCCATACATCCGCAGCCTCGTATTTGCCTTGGTTTCCAGAGGGGATATGCAGGGTAACTTTGCTCTGATCCACATCGGCGAACACGCCCTTCTCGGCAATGTTCTGCGGATTGGTGCTCAACGTGACAATATCTTTCAGTCCCGTGCAACCGTAGAAAGCGTCCTTGCCGAGATAGATGTCTTTGGGCAGTGTGAGTGTGTCCAACGCGGTGCATCCTCTGAAGGCAGCATCTCCGATGAAGGCAGCGGTCGCCGGCAGAACAATGTCCTCCAACGCGCTACATCCATCGAAGGCAGCAGCCCCCACCGAATAGGTCTTTGACGGGTCACAGTCCCATTCGACTTTTTTGAGTGACATGCTGTTCTTAAACGCCTCCGCGTCTATGGTTGTAAGCAGTGGCGGAAGTTTAATGCTTGTTATAGGAGAATGTGCAAAAGCACCTTGAGCGACATTTGTCACATAATAACCTTGACCATTCACCATCAACGGTTCGGCAGGAATCGTTACTTCTTCCAAGCCCGCATAGTTATTTTCGTCTTGTGTCTCGTATGTGATGGTAGCGTTTGCTGTATTCTTATTCAGTATATAGCACAATCCGTCAATTTTTACCGGTTCTTCCACAATCTGCATCTCCTGCCAATACGGAGCGGCAGCATAGCTGTTTTTTGTTCCGCTCGGCACATGCGCCACAATCTTTTTCAAGTCCACGTCACGCCAAACACCTAAACTGGTCAGACCTTCATCATTGATATATGGTACATGTTTATCAGAGAGGACATCTATTTCTTTCAAATTCACGCAATCAGCAAATGCTTGTTCACCAATGGTAATATTATGAGATTCAGTCATCAAATATTCCAATGTCACTTTTTCCAATTGGCTACACCCCATAAATGCACCTCCATTTATTAAATGGGATTTTGTTCTAACCGTTTTCAATGGAGTGTTACGGAATGCAAAGAAATCAATTTGACTATTAACTGTGATTTCGGTCAAAGCCGTGTTGGAGAAAGCATAGTCAAGAACATACGCACCAATATAGTTTTCGGTTATGTCACTATCATCTTGGTAATTTACCTTTCTCAATTGTGTACAATTCTCAAAACAATGCGTGCGGATATTTTTTACAGAACTTGGAATGGTCACACTACGAACTGGTGTTCCTGCAAATGCACTATCACCTAACAAATCCACCAATACGTACGCACCGTTGCTCATTGTAAAATCTCTCGGGATGACGACTTCTTCCGCCTCGAAATTGAACAAGGGATTGATACCGATAACTGTTGCAACATAATTATCACGCACATTTACATTTACTCTGTACAGCAGATCACCGTTCCAAATCTCCCGTTCGCCGGAATCGTCAATACGGAAGTTCTTCCATCCCTCCGCTTTGGCATAATCATTCTTGGTCAGCGTCGGCACTTTGAGGACAGCATCCTGCCGAACGGGGTCAAAAGTCTCCGCATCAATCTCCAAAGGTTCTATCCACGGGACTATAATCCTTTCAATATTTTTGCAGCCGTGGAAACAATGTGCTCCGATGGATGTCAAAGATTCAGGAAAAGAGACACCGTTTATTGAGTTGCAATTGGCAAAAGCCCCCTCTCCTAAAAACGTGAGTTTTGGATAAGAGAATAACTTCATAAAAGCAGAATGACGACTATCATTAGCATCATAACCTAAACCTAATAATTTGCCGCACTTGCCGAAAGCATAGTCACCTATGTAATTCAAATCTTGAGAAGATTGAAAGCCATTACCCTTATCTCTCCTATGGAAAATACATATACGCAAGTTTGGACAATTGAAGAAGGCAAAATTGTCAATTTTCTTCAAAGAGTATGCCCCCAAACCACTTACAGCTTCCAAATTACCGCAATTCATGAATGCTCCGACGCTGATAACTTTGGCAAAATAATAGCTGTCGCCGATGAACTCTTTCAGAACTTGGTTGTCGCGGAAAGCGTATTCCCCAATGGTATCCATTTTCATGCCTTTGCAATCAATCGTCTCGCCCAGGTTCTCGTAACGGCGGAAGGTAGGGTCTGCTATCAGTGTCCGTCTCTCTTCCTTATCTATTTTTCTTATGTTGAAAAACAACCCGTTTTCCATATACGGCAGTTCTTCGAAAGGCGTGCCTTTGAGATGGGAAACGCACTCATACTCGGTGTCGAGGATGGTGATGATGTCCTTGTCGCCCTCCTGCGGAGCGCGTCCGGCATGTTCAGGTTGGATGCCTTCTCTCTTCGCGGGAGCGGAAGGAAGAATAATCTCGTAACCGCTCTGGGTCTCAATCTCCACAATCGTCACGTCCTTGGTGGTGGGGAGCAGGTAGTTCTCCCACGGCAGCACCCAGTAGTGCGCGCCCATGTGGAAGACAATCTGCGTGCCGCGGTAATTGGCACCGCAGCCGTAAGGCACGTGGATACGCATCTTGAGCAGCGTATGGTTGTCCTCACCGAGCGTCGGAGGGGTCTCGCCGAGGAAGAAGACATCCTTCGCGCCGCACTCCTTGAACACACGGTCGCCGATGGCTTTCACCGTCTTCGGGATGATGATAGCCGCCGTCTCCACTTCCGCCACGTTCATAAACGCGCCGTACTGCCAGTAGTGGAACGCGTCATCCGCAATAGCCGACACAGTGTAGGTCTTGCTGTCGTAGGTTACTGTCTCCGGGATGGAGATGACATCCTTGATGGCATAGTAGTTGTTGTTCTTCTCGCTCTGCTTAGCCACCACCGCCTGCTTCGTGGCATCAATCAGCACATAGTTGATGCCGTCGATGGTCGCCACTGTCTGCGCGTCAGCGCACTGCGGAAAGAACAATCCTGTCAGCGTCAGCACCGCCGACGCAAGAAAAAAGAAAAGTCTTTTCATAGGTTATGATTGTTTAGTGTTTGTTTCTGTACAGTCTGTAATCGGATGTCATTCGCCTTCGCGGACGAGATGGATGTCGCATTGCGGGAAGGGGATGGTTATTCCGGCTTCATTGAGGGCATTGTAAATGACTTCCTTCGCACGATCGACATAACCGATTTTCTCCGCTACGAGTACGTATTGCTTTACGGCTATGTCCACCGAACTGTCGCTCATGTTGTTCACCACAACGTAAACTCCCTTTTTCGGCTCCACGATTTCTCTGCCGTATTTGTCCTTTGTCCGCAGTTGTTGCATGGCGTTCACCAGAATCTCGCGCACCTTGTTGATGTCGGTCCCGTATGCCACGCCTACAATAATCTTGGTGAACTCGTAGGAGTTGTTGCGGGTCAGGTTGTTGAAGTTCTTGCCGAACAGCGAGGAGTTGAGGAACGACATCTCCGTACCGTCCACAGTCTCGACCTGCACGCACTGGTAGTTGATGGCGGTGACACGTCCGCGGATGCCGTCACACTCAATCCAGTCTCCCACGCGCAAGCGGCCTCCCATCAGTTGGATGCCGTATATGAAGTTGTTGATAATGTCCTTGAGTGCGATACCGATACCGGCTGACAAGCCGCCGGCTATCAGACCCAGCGAACCCGTGGGTATCCTCCATACCACCACAACTGCCGTGATGTAGGTCATCCATACCAGCACGCTGATTACGCTGTTACCCAGCGACAGGTTGATCTCGTTGGTGCGTATGTTCGTCCGGTTGTGCTTGCGCATGAAGCTCTCATAGCGGCTGTGCTGCCAGATAGCGTGGAAAGCCTTGTTGAGATAGCGGATTACAAAGAAGAATATCAGCAGATTGACTATGTTGTTTCCTGTTATGTACAGCCTTTGCGAGTCCGCGTTGTGCCCGATGTGTATGGGCGAGTTGAACATTTGTGCGAACATCTCGTTGAAATCGAAGATGTTCATCGACAGATGAATGCACATCGGCAAGGATAGAACAACCAGCACGGGGATGCCTACCTGCTTGATAAAATCGTAGAACCATGTGACGCCGAACAGCATTGACTCCGTGTCCTCGCCAGTCATGTGGATGATGTGCTTGCGCTTCTCCGCCAGCCGCTTGTTCAGCCAGCGTTCCTTGTACTGGTCCAGCAGATAGGATATGCATACGATGGAAAGCAGTACCGCCAGTTGGAAATACCATGCCACGAGGTCAAGCAGTGCCGCCATGGTGTATCCGAAGAACGAGAGGAAGAAGGCGAAGATATAGATGGCGAGTGAAACCCAGCCCAGTGTCCTGTCAACAGAAGTCGCTTTCCCCCCGTCCTTGATGCAGAACAGCAGCTGGCGCAGCATAATCAGAAACAGTACGGGCGGGAACAGGAAGTTCAGCAGTTTGTCCGGAACAAACACGTTGCGGCAGAAGATGATGACAAGCGCTATCGCGAGGGTGGGGATGTACGCCCGGATGCCGTCGCGGAGTTGCTCGGGCTTGACCCGGAGCAGCAACGAACCGGAAATGACGATGAGCAGCCATAGGAATATCCGTATGTTGTTGACCCCGAGCAAGGTGTATTCGTTGTCGTGCCAGAAGATTCCGAAGAGGGGGAAATAGAGTATGGTGCCTGTCAGTATGGACAGCAAGGGCAGTTGCTTCGCCTTTATCTGACGGGGCTTGAACAGGCGGACGCCCAGACGCCATGCCAGATAGGCGGCAATCCAGAAAATAAGAAGCAGGACAAACTGCGTGATGCAGACCCTCACCAGCCTCGCTTTCTTGCCGTTGTTGGACAGGCTCTTCCAGTCCGTGTGACGCTTGAAACCCTCCTTGAAATCGTATTGCCCGTTCAGGTCGGTGACAATCTTGTTCCAATAGGAGGTGAAATATATCTTGTTGACGAAAAACGCGAGAAAGGGAATCTGCCCCTCGGCAAAGACATACTTCTCAAGTTCCAGATAGCGCAACCGCGCATATTCGTAGGTCTCGTTCATACGCAGGTATGCTTCCTGATAGTGCATGCTGTCCGTTACGACGAACGCGCGCTTGTCGGCATACAGTTTCAGAAGCACGGAAGCGTCCCGGATGCACGAATCGCGGTAGGCCTTCCCCTCCCTGTCCAGGACAAAGGGAATGGTGCCCGTCTCCGCTGTGGCAATCCGGATAATCTCCTTCTCAAGGGACGAAGGCGTGTTGGTTTGCTCGTTGAGCGAGTCGTTGCTGTATCGCAGGCTGTCGGGAACAACCCCTGCTCCGATATCTTCTATCTGCGGCGGAAGACGGCGGAGAGCCTCAATCAGACGCGCATACCGGTTGATTTCAAAGTCAAGGCGCCCGACAATGCGGTCGTAGGGGCGGCGGTCATTGCTGAAGTCCTGGTATTCGGAGGTCACTTTCTTCAGTGCATACGACATGTCGAACGTCATCTCTTTCTCTTGCGTGTACAGGAGAAGCGACAGTTTGTCCGATTTCTTGATTACATCAATCAGCTTTTGGTGCTGGTGCGCGATGATGGAGTCGAATTGCTGCACTTTCTTATGGTGAGTCGAATCCTGCTGCAGTTCGATGTGAAGGTCTCTGATTGTATTCGTCAGCGAGTATTCGTCCGTAGCCGGGAATATCGGAACACAGAATGCAAAAAGCAGGCAGGCAAGTGTTGTCAGTTTCTTTTTCATTGGACGTGGTTTCTGTTGTTTTCTTGTAAAATAGTCCGCAAAGATACGTTAGTTTTCAGATGTGCACAACTTTTTGTGCAGTTTTGTGACTTTATGTGCGTTATCCGCTTGCGCGGGAGGCGGGCGGGACAGGGTGCTATTGGGAAAAAACAGTGTATCGGCAAAAAAAAGTGATTTTCTTTTGTGTCGGACAAAATATTGGTTTACCTTTGCCGCCGAAACAAAAATGCTATCCGCAGATTACAAAATGACACAACGTAACCTTTCTTTCGGACAACTGTTCAATCTGAGTTTCGGATTTTTCGGAGTTCAGATTGCCTACGCGCTGCAGAGCGCCAACATATCGCGTATCTTCGCGACCCTCGGTGCCGACCCGCACCAGCTGGCTTTCTTCTGGATTCTGCCCCCGCTGATGGGTATGATAGTGCAGCCGCTTATCGGAATACTGTCTGACCATACGTGGTTCGGCAAGTTCTTCGGACGCCGCAAGTTCTACCTTCTTGTCGGAGCCGTTATTGCGGTTGCGGTGATGGTGCTTCTTCCCAATGCGGGCAATTTCACCTTCGAGCAGAGCGTCTATCTGGGGCTGAACTCGGCGATGTGGTTCGGGCTCTTCTCCCTGATGTTCCTCGACACGAGCATCAACATTGCCATGCAGCCGTTCAAGATGATGGTCGGCGATATGGTCAACGAGGAGCAGAAAGGTCTGGCGTACAGCATCCAGTCTGCCTTGTGCAACGCCGGTTCTATTGTGGGCTTTGTCTTCCCCTATTTCTTCTCGTGGATAGGCATTTCGAATATAGCCCCCGAAGGCGTGGTGCCCGATTCGGTCAAGTGGTCGTTCTATGTGGGTGCGGCGATTCTGATTCTGTGCGTGCTGTACACGTTCTTCGCCGTGGAGGAGATGGATCCGAAAGAGTATGCCCGGTTCCACCATCTCAATGACAGTAAGGACGACAAGGCATCCGGTACCCGCGAGGTGTCGTCAGACCGTATATGGAAGGCGTTCCTGACGGTAGGTCTGGTGCAGTTCTTCTGCTGGGCGGCGTTCATGTACATGTGGACGTACTCCAACGGCGCGATAGCCATCAACTGCTTCGGATGGGAGCAGACGCCTAACGCGGAAGGCCTGATGGTGTGGAACACGTCGCTGCCCGCATTCCAGGATGCAGGCAACTGGGTGGGCATAGCCTTTGCAGTACAGGCGGTAGGCTCCCTGCTCTGGGCGATGCTGCTGCCGTGGCTGGAGGAGAAATGCACGAACAAGGGCGCATACGCCATCTCCCTGCTGGTGGGCGGACTGGGCTTCGCATCGACCTTCTTTGTTACGAACCAGTACGTCATGCTTGTGTCGTTCTTCTTTGTCGGTGCGGCTTGGGCGGCTATGCTGGCGCTGCCGTTCACCATCATAACGAACGCGATAGAGGGCAGCAAGTACATGGGTACGCTGCTGGGTCTGTTCAACTGCACCATCTGTCTGCCGCAGATTATCGCGGCGCTGTGCGGCGGTTCCATACTGGCTTCCGTATGCCGTGACTCGCAGCCTGCTATGCTGGTTGTGGCGGGCGTGCTGCTGGTGTGCGGTGCGGCGAGCGTCTTCCTTATACAGGAGAAGAAGGCGGGAGAGTAGGTCTTTGGTCTTGGAAACAACATAATATCAATCAATAAACTTGCAATATGATGAAACAAAAACTTTTTTCGCTTGTAGCCGTGTGCGGGCTGTGGCTGGTTTCGGCTGTGGCTGTGGCGCAGGTTACAGGTACGGTAGTTGAAGCCGCTTCCGGTGAGCCGATTATCGGCGCAACCGTGCTGGAGGCGGGAACCTCCAACGGAACAATCACCGATTTTGACGGTAATTTCGTTCTCAATGTGGCGGAAGGGGCGTCCCTCCAGTTCAGTTACATCGGCTTCCAGACGCAGACGCTGTCTGCCAAGAACGGTATGGTGGTCCGCATGGCTGAGGAAACGGAGCAGCTGGAAGAAGTGGTCGTAGTGGGTTACGGCTCGCAGAAAAAGAAAGAGGTCACCGGCTCCGTGGCGAGTATCTAGGAAGAGGATTTCAATCCGGGCGTGCAGTCCAACCCCGCCGGTCTGCTGCAAGGCAAGGTGGCAGGTCTGAACATCACGCGTTCGACTTCCGACCCCACACAGCCCGGCTTTGACATTCAGATTCGCGGCTTCTCCACCTTGGACCAGGGTGCCGGCTCTAGTCCTCTCTTCATTGTGGACGGTGTGCCCGTAAGCGGAATAGACCAGATCGCGCCGAACGACATCGCTTCGATGGACGTACTCAAGGACGGTTCGGCGGCTGCTATTTACGGCACGCGCGGTACCAACGGCGTGATTATCATCACCACCAAGCGCGGCGCGGGCTTCTCCGACCAGGCGAATACCGATGTGACCTACGACGGCTATGTGTCCGCCGCATGGAACAATACGAAGATGGGTATGGCAACGGCTGAGGACTTCCGCAGCCTGAACGCGCTGACCAACGGCAAACTGACAGGCAACGACTTCGGATACACTACTGACTGGATTTCGGAACTCACCCGCCAGGCGGCGCTGACGCATAACCACAACCTGTCGGTGTCGGGTGCGCACAAGAATTTCTCCTACCGCGCGTCTGTCAACTTCAAGAACGCCGAGGGTATTGCCAAGGTGACCAACCGTCAGGAGCTGATGGGCAAGTTCGCCGCTGACCAGAAAGCGCTCAACGGCTGGCTGAACCTGCAGTACGACGCATCGTATATGCACTACCGCAACGACTTCTTCTGCGGCGATTTCACGCAGGCGGCGACGTTGAACCCCACATATCCCGTCTATGACCCTACGTCAGGAAACGGCTACTATGTCAATTTCCCCATCAACGGACAGACCAACCCTGTGGAGGGTATGAACCTGAAGGAGTCATACGGCGATGGCAACTATTTCCGCGGTTCGGTCCGCGCGACAGTGAACATCGTGCCCGTTCCGGGTTTGAAAGTGAGCGGCTTCGCGGCTCTGGAAGAGGGTGACAACCGTTCGTTCTGGGCGAACAGGGATCTGCTGAGCGCCGCTTATCAGGCGGACGCGGGTGCGGCAGGACGCAGCGGCAGCAACAACCTCAACCAACTCTATGAAACCACTGTCGACTATGCCGGTTCATGGAACGGACACAGCCTTGTCGGCGTGGCGGGTTTCTCCTACCAGCATTTCTTTGACGATGGCGACAATATCACCAATCAGGGTTTTGCCACCTATAACATCAAGTACAACTCCATCGGCGAAGGACAGGCGGACAAGGAATACCTTGTAGTAAGTTCCGGACGTGCGACTCATGCGCTTGCAGCCGGCTTCCTGCGCTTGAACTATAACTACAACGAGAAATACCTCCTTTCCGCTTCCGTACGTGCGGAAGGTTCGTCCCGTTTCGGCGCGAACAACAAGTGGGGCTACTTCCCCGCTGTCAGTGCCGGTTGGCGTATCAAGGGTGAGGACTTCATGCGCAGTCAGGACTGGTGCGATGAACTCAAACTCCGTGCCGGTTTCGGTATGACGGGTAATGACCTGAACAGCAACCTGATGTCGGTCGCCCTGCTGAGCAAGACCGACGTGGTGACCATGAACGGTGAGGATGTATATGCCTATTCCGTAACCCAGAACGTGAACCCCGACCTGCGTTGGGAGAAGAAACTGGAGTACAACGTGGGTATTGACTATTCGTTCTTCAAGGGTCGTATGTATGGTAGTCTGGACGGCTATTTCCGTCAGACACAGGATTTGCTGTGGAACTACGAAGTTCCCACACCTCCTTACCAGTACGAGACGCTGCTGGCGAATGCCGGTCAGATGGAGAGTTACGGTTTTGAGGTGGCTCTGTCGGGCGTACCCGTAAAGACCAAGGACTGGGACTGGACATCCACGCTCACACTGGCGTGGAACGACAACAAAATCACAAAACTGAGCGATGAGGCGAAAGGCTTCAACTACAAGCAGACGATGGCAGGCTCCGTATCGGGTAACTGCTTCAACAGCATGCAGACGCAGATACTGATTGAAGGTGAGTCGGTTGGTTCATTTTATGGGTACAAATACGCAGGTATTGATTCTGACGGAAATTTTGTTTACTATAATAAGAACGGCAAATACACAACCAATCCTACGGAGGATGACCGTCAAGTTTTAGGAAATGCACAGCCGAAAGTAACTTACGGCTGGAACAACACCGTCCGCTGGCGCGACCTCGACCTGACCATCTTCTTCCGTGGCGTGGTAGGCAACAAGCTGCTCAACGTAACCCGCTGGCAATACACGCCTGACGGCACGTCCTCTTCAACCAACCAGAACGTCTTCATGAAGGATCTGCGTTCGGGCAGAGGCGCTGCAGTGAACGGTGGTGCTGTCTTTGCCGACCACCAGCATTTCTCCGACTACTGGCTGGAGGACGGGTCGTATCTGAAGTGCGACAACATCACGCTCGGATACACCTTCCGCTTCAAGGACAACAACTACATCCGTTCGCTCCGTCTGACGGCAACGGGACAGAACCTCTTTACTGTTACCGGTTACAGCGGCAAGGATCCTGAGGTGAACACCACCGCTGTATGGTCGGCAGGTATAGACTATGTAAGTTTCTATCCCAAGACGGCAAGTGTCCTGTTCGGAGTAAATCTTAATCTCTTCTAATCAAGGAAAGGGTACAACCATGAAAAAGTATATCTATACCTCACTCATCGCGCTTATCTGTCTGTCATTCTTCACGTCGTGTGAAGATATGCTCAAGGAGGACACGTTCGGCAAACCCACCGCCGATGAGATTCTGAGTAACGAGGACAACGTAGTCCTTATGGTGGCGCAGGCATACGCTGACCTGAAGTTCGTACACGACCACTGGGGCTACTGGGGAGTCAACACCCTGACTGCCGACGAAGGTCTGTGTCCCACCCGCGCCGGTGGTGACTGGGCGGACGGCGGCTACTGGAAGAACCTCAACACCCACAACTGGAACGCATACGGCGAGGCTTTCAAGTGCATCTGGAACCGTACCGTGTCAGGCGCCGTGTTGTGCAACAACCTCCTCCAGACGCTTGCTGACGCACAGGACAACATGTCAGATGCCACGTACAAGCAGTACAAGGGCGAACTGGAAGTGCTGCGCTCATACTACTACTATATGCTGTTCGACTGCTTCGGCCGCATCCCCTATATGGAGGACTATTCGGACCGCCACGAAGAACTGCTTGACCCGCAGATTACGTGGGCGCATCTGGTAGCTTGTCTGGAGAACAACGCTCCCAACATGGTCGTGGTGAACGAAGGCAACCGTGCCGTGCAGCTCGGCAGAATGACGCAGGGCGTCGCCTATACGCTTCTGGCGCGTCTGTATCTGAACGCCGAGTCGTTCGGAGTGAATCCCGCAACGGTGATGCAGACAACCCATACCATCTATTTCAAGGACAAGGAGGGCAATCTGCAAAGCGAGACACGCACGCCCATGAGCGAGATAGACAAGGCTCTCTCGGGCTTCACGGACATCACTTCCGCACAGGATTTCTACGCGAATGCCAACCGCTGCTGCGACAAGGTTATCCAGTCCCGCTCGTATGCCATCGAAGGCAACTACTTCAACAATTTCTTGATGTTCAACGAGAAGTCCAACGAGAACATCCTTGTCATTGTGGAAGACGGCTCGAAAGACAACGAGCGCAACGTGGACAAAGTGAAGAACAAACTGCAGATTTCGTTCCTGACGCTCCACTACGCGCACCAGATGCTTTGGCCCCAAATGCAGGACAAACCATGGAATGGCTTCTGCGCCCGTCCCAACTACCTGAAGATGTTCAACGGCCACGACGTGCGCGGTGCCGGTATCGGTGTGGAGAATGACGGTACGCACAACCCCCACCAGTGGGCTTGGTTCGTAGGTCCCCTCTACAAGCAGGGCAGCAACGACACCATCGTAGATGCCAACAAGTCGTGCACGGCTGACTCGCTTGTGGTTCTGACGGCAGAAATCACTTCCGACCCGTCCAAACCGGTTACGGAGAACAGTTCGCTCACCGAGGCTATCCGTACTTGCGGTGCCCGTATGATCAAGTACCAGATTGACACGGCAGGCACCTACCGTTACTGCGAGAACGACTTCGTGCTGTTCCGTTACGCCGATGTCATTCTGATGAAGGCGGAGGCTATCGCTCACGGCGCCGGTTCCTCCACAGACGAATACAATCAGGCTGTCAGCGCAATGAAAAAACGTGCATTCGCCTATTCAGCCAATCCCGAGAAGGACTTTGATGAAGCTTATCCCGATGCTTTCACCGGTCTCTCTGCGGATTTGACTACAGGTATTCTTGCAGAGCGCGGACGCGAGCTGAGCTGGGAGTGCGCCCGCCGTCGCGACCTGATCCGTTTCGGACAGTTCGAGAACGTGCAGTATGTGAGCGGAGCCGGTCTGAACAAGACCCGCCGCTGGTTCCCCATCCCCTTCAGCATCCTTCAGAAATCCAGCATCAAGGAGGACGGCACGCCCTATTGGACGCAAAATGAAGGGTATTGATAATCATACACCAGATTTCAATTCTGAAAATAAGAATACAATCTATTCTTAAAAACAACTTAATTATTAACCAAAACATTCTATTCATTATGAAAAAGTTATGTTTTTATGCCAGCGTGCTTGCCACAATGGCGCTGAGTTTCTCCTCCTGTAATGATAACAAGGGGGGCGGTAGTGATGTGATTGATCCTACCAATCAAGTTTCCGATGGTATGTACGTTATTGGTGACGCTGTTGGTGTTACCGATATGAAAGACGCTGCCGACCTCTTGATGGCTGCCGGCGTTAACGAAAAACTGATGGACGTGGAAAAGAAGTCGTGGACTGATGCTCATCGTGCAGGTATGTACGAAAAATATCTTTACCTTGAAGCTAACAAAGATTTCACCCTTACTCTTCTTGATGGTGAGAAAACTACCAATTTTGGCGGTAATCTGGAACGCGCTGACTTGACTTTCGATGCAGGTAGTGCAGAGGGATATTGGTGCGCTCTGATGGAAGACAAATCTATGCAGGTGCCCGAAACAGGTTTTTATCACGTTGTACTTGATCTTGACCTTGACAAAGGTCTTGAAGCTGCCGGCGGTGCTCAGATTATCGTTGCTCCCGTATCTTGGGGTATCTCTGGTGACTGCAACGGTTGGGGTATGACCGTAGGTGAGAAGGAGGGTAATACTTGGACTTGGAACGATGTTGAGTTTCATGCCGGCCAAACGTTCAAATTCAAAGACGAACACGGTTGGAAGATTTGGTTGGATGGCGAAACGCAACAGATTTCCGCTCATACTAACCTCGGTGCTAATCTTCAAAATGGTGGCGATAACATCACGGTTGAAGAAGGCGGTTTGTACAAAATCGTTTTGACTTACAAAATGGCAAAAGGTGACATTGCTGCATCCTATTCATACATTATGGAAAGAACCGGTGATGCTGCAGAACTTAATCCTGCAGACTTCGTTGTAGGTATATCCGGTTCGATGCAGGGATGGAGTACTCCCGAAGGAACTTCGCTTGCGAAGTACAACGCTGATGAATCCAACGTTGCTGATGCCAAGACGAAAGCGGGTGTTTATGTTTACAATATCACCGGTCTTACATTCCCCGAAAACTCTACGTTCAAATTCCGTATGGACGGCGATTGGCTTGGATTTGGTGCTGTTGAAATAGTTGGTGTTAATGCGACCGAAGCTGAAAGCGACCAGAATTTTACCGGCGTTGTAGGAACATACAACATCAAGATTACCATCGAGTGGGATGGCGCTGCGCGTAAATCTTATAAAGCAGAATTTACAGAAGGCGAAGCCGTTGAAATGGTAAAAGGCATGGTTTATGTCCTCAATGAAACCGGTATTGAGGCTGCCAATCTCAATATCTATGGTTATGGCGGTTCGGAACTCTTTGGTGGCTGGCCCGGGAAAGCCTATGACGGAACAACTATCAAGGACAACTATATCGGCTTTGAGTACGAGGCTGTCAAGGACGCTGAATATCGTTTCATCATCAATGATGGCAACGGTTGGCAGACCTCCGATATGGCAGATGGTATCATCGTAACCGGTCAGGAGATTTATCTCAACGCTTCTGCTGAAACGACTCTCACCATTATTAAGTAAGTCTTTGACACAGTCTGCGTATCGTTCTATATAAGTAAATCTATCATTAATACTCAAGCAGAGCCATAAATTATTATGGCTCTGTTATTATACTCGCAAGTCATTTATGCCCCCGCTTTTTTATAAACTTTACATAGTGGCAATAAAGAGGGTACTTTCTGCGGCAAAAATGCAAGAATACAATGATGACAAGAGAAGAATATTAAAGATTTTACGAAATCAAATCCCTGTATTAATGAATATTACAGAATGACTTAATATTGTTGTTTTGGCTCAGTAGCACGCAAACGCCATTCAATATTGGTTCAGATGCACATGCTTTTTATTTTTGTTATTATTTGGGGAGGCTTTGGGAAAGGAATGCGAGGGCGAAGAGGCGCATCTGCTTGAGCATGGCGGCAAGGCCGTTGCTGCGGGTGGCGTATATACTGTTACATTCACACTGAACGCTGAGACCAACGAGAAGAACGTGGTTATTGAAGGCGAAGGCGGTGCCATCGAACCCGAAAAGCACATGGTTACCGTACGTGCACAAATGCCTTCTGATTGGACCAACACTCCTACCGCTTGGGTTTGGCCTACCGGTGGAGATGGCGCTGCAGTTGAACTCGTACAGGAAAGTAACTGGTTTGTATATACAACTCCCGAAGCTGTTGTTAGCCTTAACATCATCTTCTGCAACGGTGACGATTGGGGTATGGGACAGACCGTTGATATTACCGGATTGACCGAGAATATCTGCCTGCAGATTGAAGAGGCTGAAACCGCTGACGATGCCGGTCATCGTCAATACCACGAGATTGCCTGTGAGTAAATAACTGCAGAACATTACCTCCGAAGTGATTCGGAGACCGAAAAGAAGGGGTTGAGTCCGTAAGGAGTCAGCCCTTCCTTTTCGCTGTTTTCATCCGCATGAGTGTTTAGCGTAGGAGCAGGTCCTTTAGTTTAATTTGCGGGTGATGGTACTGGTAATCCTTGTGTGTGGGGCGGTTGCCGACCTCGACTGCCTGATGAGGGCAGAAATGCACACAGCCGAGACAGAGAGTACAGTTATCGCCGATATGCGCCTTGCTGTCCGATAAAACGATATTCTCCTGCGGACAAACCCGCACACAAGTGTTGCAGCCGATGCATCTGTCCGTATTCACCACAGGGGTGGTAAGACGATAGGATTTCTTCGCCAACGAACCTGCATTGAGCAACCAGCCAAGCGGGTCAAAGCCTGCAAAATGCAACTGATGCTTCCCTGCAGCGAGGTCAGCAACAATAGTGTCCTGACGGCCGGCGAACTTGCCGAACTTCCATGCCTGGTCGTTGGGGTTGCGACCGAAAGCAAGGGCACTCGTGTCCGGCACACGTATCTTATGGCAGTAATCGACGTTCACGCCCTGCCGCTTCAACAGACGTCTGACCGTCCAAACGGCATTGTTGGTCTGCGCGCCACAAGTGATAACAACAAAGGTATAGGCATCCTTCGGAAAGACGATACGCGGGATAAGCGCCTTGACTGCCAACGGCGCATCCAGCCAATAGGTTGGGAAAACCAGACCGATGCGCTTCTCGCCGCTTAAATCCGCAGTTAGGGCGTCATACATGGAGATGACTTGCTCCCCAAGGGGTTCCGCAATCTTGCGCGCGATGGCAAGGCTGTTGCCTGTGCCGGAGAAATAGAGTATCATCGCTGCGTCATATCCATTTAGTGCAGAACGGCCGTTGCGAAGTCGCGGAGGGCTTGCAGGTCGTTGGCATCGGGATGGCCGCTGTGGAGAGGTCCCATAGCACCACGGCAGGTGAACGACTCAGCGGCCACGTTGAAGCCGAGTTCCTCGAATATCTTGCGCATCTGCGGCACAGGCGAGTCGATGATGGCGGACGAGCCGAACAAGACCACCTGCTTCACCTGCTTGGGGTCAAGCGTGCGTGCGAACTCGCGGATGCTGCCGTTCACTTTGCCGAGGAAAACGCCCGCGCCGACGAAAAGGATATCCACCTCTCCGGTCAACGGGGTTGCCACACTCTCGGGCTTCACGCCCGCCACTTCGCCGACCACCTGAGCCATCTTAGCCGAGTGGCCGAACTTGCTGTAATAACGAATTGCTGTTGTCATATTTATAGTATTTAGTCGAAAGTCGAAAGACCGTAGCCTGCGGCTACTCAAAGCCAATGCGGTCTATTTTAACATTTGTTCCACTTCTTCGCGGTGTTCCCATAGGGCGCAGCCGCCGGAGTGTTCGCCGCCGACGAGATGCACGGCACGGAGTTTCTTGAACAAGGGCGACTGGAGCGCACCTTTGACACCGAGCGTGAGTACGTTGCTGTCGCTGTAGGGCGAGAAAGGACACGGCTCGGCGTTGCCGTCCGGCGCGATGTGGAAGAAGCCGCTACCGCCTGCCAGACAGCCGCCCATGTGCTTCTCGTCGCCAGGGAAAGAGATAATGATGATGTCCGTGTAACGCTCGCGCTGGTGCGCCTGCACCGCTTCCATCATCTCCAGGTCGTTGTCGCCGAAAGCGAGGTGTTCAGTCCCCGGCTCCGTAGGTACGTACTCGACATAGATAATCAGTTTGCAGCCCAGTTCGCGCAGGTGGTCCACATACTCGTCGGACGTGACAAGCGCGAAGTTCTCCGTGGTGACGGTGATGCTCACGCCGAAGAACAAGTCCTCCTTGTGCAGTTCTTCCACCGACATCATCGCCCGCTTGTAGATGCCTTTGCCGCGACGGGAGTCGGTGCCGTGTTCCGCGCCTTCGATGCTGATAACCGGAATGAGGTTGAGGTGTTCCTTGAGGAAGGCGATATAACTCGGACCGATGAGCGTGCCGTTGGTGAAAACAGGGAAAATCATGTCCTCCACCTTCGCCACCTCTTCGAGTATGTCATTGCGCATCATCGGTTCGCCGCCTGCAAGCAGAGCGAAGTTGATGCCAAGCGACGAGGCCTCGGTGAAGATGCCGCGCCACTGCTCCGGCGTGAGTGTCGGTCGCGTACTCTCGCCCGGGTTGTCGGCAATGCCGTTAGCGCGTGCGTAGCAGCCCTTGCAGGAGAGGTTGCACTCAGTGGAGATGCTGCATATCAGGAAAGGCGGCACATCGACGCCGGATTCTTCGGCCACCTGCTGACGGCGTTTCTCGGACTTGAGGAACGTGTTCTGCAGGCGGAAGACGGTCTTCGCCTCGCGCGGATTGCTCAGCACATTGCGGTAGGCTTTCGCCATGATACGCCGGATGGCGTCGCTCATATATCGTTGCAGGTTCATCTTCTTATATTATTTATTATCCCATCACTACGTCCAAGACCATCATCAGCACGAAGCCGACAGCGAAACCAATGGTGCTGAGGTTGGAGTGCGTGCCGGAAGAGGCTTCGGGGATGAGTTCTTCGACCACCACATACATCATCGCGCCTGCTGCAAAAGCCAGCAGATATGGCATCGCCGGCAGGAAGAGGGATGCCAGCAGGATGATAAGCAGTCCGCCAACAGGTTCCACCACCCCACTCAACGAGCCGATGAGGAAGGCTTTACGGCGCGAATTGCCTGCCGCCCGCATGGGCATGGAGATGATGGCTCC
Source organism: Paludibacteraceae bacterium (assembly GCA_017962005.1). Lineage (GTDB taxonomy): Bacteria > Bacteroidota > Bacteroidia > Bacteroidales > Paludibacteraceae > Colicola. Next base: position 30,026 of record JAGCWE010000083.1, read on the forward strand.
TTCGGGGATGTTCTGTATCGCTATACCTAATGACATAGCCAGCGCACCCGTAAGCGGGATGTCGGCATGTCCTTCCGCAGCACCGGCAAAGACCGCTCCTACCGCCATGCCTTCGGGCAGGTTGTGGATAGTGACCGCCAGCGCCAGCATTGCCGTGCGTGAGAGCCGGCTGCGCATTCCTTCCGGTTGGTCGCTGCCGACATGCAGGTGCGGCGTCAGTTCGTCAATGAGCAGCAGAAAACCGACACCCAACAGAAAGCCGACAGCAGCCGGAAAGACGCGCATCATGCCTGTGGTTTGCGGCATCTCGATAGCCGGAATAAGCAGCGACCAGACAGAGGCTGCCACCATCACACCGGAGGCGAAACCGAGCAAGGCTTTCTGCAGGCGGTCGGGCATGTCGCGCTTCATGAAGAACACGAATGACGCACCGAGCATAGTACCCAGCAGCGGAATGAGCAGACCGATGAGGATGGCGGCCGTCATGTATTACGCCTTGTTGAACTTGTCCTTGCTCTGCTTGCAGCGGGGGCAACGCCAGTCATCGGGCAGGTCTTCAAACGCCACGCCGTCGTGTTCGGCCGAGTCATAGACGTAGCCGCAGATGGAGCAGACATATTTGCCAGAAGCCTCTTTCTTGGCGAAACTTACTTCTGGCCAGACGGTCGGAACAGGACGGTCGAGGTCCATAACACGCTTGGCTTCGAGGTTCTCGTATCCCTGCGGGGTGTGGGTTCCCATATAGACTGTAGGATGGTTGCGCACGAACTCACGCACGCGGTCCATAGTCTCGCGGGCAGCGGCAAGGTCTTCATAGACAACTGACAGTTTGTTCTCGTACAGAGCTTCGTCCGCGTAGGTGATGTCGGCCTGGAACATATAGAAAAGGCCTTCGTCCTCCGCGATGACCAGACTGTTGCCGTTGGTGTGTCCTTTGGCTTTGATGAAATAAACGCCGTCGCAAATCTTCTTGCTCTCTGGGAAGTTGTAGTACGCGCCGTCGGTGAAGGCAACCGGCACAAGGTTACTGATGCCTTGCAGTTCATTGGCCGCCATTTCGTCGGCATTCACATAAATCTGCGCGTTGGGGAAAGAACGCAACTCGCCCGAGTGGTCGGCATGCTTGTGGGTAAGCAGGATCTTCGTCACCTGCTCGGGCTGATAACCGAGCGCCTTGAGGTTGTCGATATAGCTGCCGCAGTTGAAGCCGGTAAAGGCCAACGACTTCTCATCGGGTGTCTCTTCCGGGAGACCGGCAGGAATACCGGTGTCCACGAGAATGACATCCTTGCCGGTGTCAATCAGGTAGTTCTGGAGACTGCCGCGATAGCGGATATTGATGTCGTACTTGTCTTTGCCGTCCTCGCCGCCAAAGACAAAGGGCTGGGTGTAAAAACCGTCCTTGCGGAATTGTATTGCTTTGATTTTCATAGTACTATTTGTTTATAATTGTCGCTTTCTCTACGAGTTGTTTGCCGAGGTTATAAGCAGTTTGCAAGTCTTTTGGGAAACGATGTGTTCGTATCTCTGCCCGTTGAGACTCATCTACTGCCGTTTCAAAATTGGAATAATCGTTAAACTGATATGTCTCATGCGAACACAGCATTTGCGGCTCATTTCCGAAGATTCCGAGTACACGGGCGCTCTCTCCCAACAGGATGTCGTAGTGCAAGGGCTTCATCAACTCTTCAGAGCAGTTCATCGTATAGATGGTGGCGCATTGCAAAGGCTTGCGTATAAGCGGCTTGGAATAATCGTTATAATTGACCGCAGGGAACACTAGGCGCTCGATAAACGCACGCGCCATGCCACTTGGGTATGAGTCATATACAGGCGAGCCGATAACCAACACATTGGCATTGATGACTTTCTCCAATACAGGCTGCAACTCATCCTTGAATCCGCACAGACCGTTAGCCGTATTACCTTTGCGCTTGCAAAGGAAACAACTCATACAACCTTTGTAGTTCAGGCTGTAGAGGTGAATCATCTCCACTTCTGCACCTGCCTCTTGTGCGCCTTTCATGGCGGACTCCAACATCTGCGCGGTGTTTTTGTTCTTGCGTGGTGAACCGTTGATAAAAATTGCTTTCATTATATATTCATTTTGCTTTACACCAACTAATAAAATACCGCACGCCAGCAATGGAAAGAGCTGTACCAAGTCCGGGATAGAAACCCGCGAAAAACTCAGGCGTCATACCCGGTATGAACTTCAATCCGATGCACAAACACATAAAAAAGAGAATCATTATATATCCATGCGCGTCCAAGAAGGCAAATAACGATTTCCTGCTTTCAGGAAAATGGAGTATGCGGGCAGTATAACGATTGATAAAATTATTGAACATCAGCGAGAACGTGATAGCGACCATAACAGCGATAATCGTCAGCCACCATACTCTTTCCTGGTGAAAGGCATTGACTTGTCGCATGGCTTGTATACCGGTAAGCAACACTCTTATACCCGGCCCCAGCCAACAAAGCACCTGCATGAGTAGCAAGTGCTCTTTGTTTACAAGAAGAATTGTGTCAGTTCTCATCTCTTCTTATGCCGGTTGCCACTTGCAGCGGACGGGAGAGACGATAGCGCCTTCCTTCTTGAGGTCGGCAAATGCCTTGTCCACTTCCTTGCGGTCTGCATTCAACACTTTGGTGATGTCACCTGCGCTGACGGGCTTGCCTGCCTCGCGCATTGCCTTTAATACTTGCTCTTTCATAACGGTTGATTTATTGTTTTGTTCGTTGTGCCAGCCCCTCGATAAGCGCATCCAATGCAGGCATGGATGCCCTCAGGCTATTGATGTCCTCCATCTTGTCGGACAGTTCCTGCTCCAGACAGTCAGGTATCTCTCTGGCTTTCTCCTCCAGCGCCCTGCCCTGTCTGGTCAGCGAGACAATACGCTGGCGCGTGTCCTCCCTGCCACGCTTGCGGGTCAGCAGCCCCTGCTTCTCCATGCGCTGCAGAAGCGGTGTGACCGTGTTGGTCTCCAGATGCAGCCGGCGTGCGATAACATTCACAGGTTGATGGTCCTCCTCCCACAGCACGAGAAGCACCAGATACTGCGGGTAGGTGATGCCAAGCGGCTCAAAATAAGGATAGTACGCCTGCATAGTCAACCGTGCTGCCGTATAGAGACGGAAGCACAGTTGATTATCCAGTTTCAGTTGCTCATACATTGTTCAGTCGAAGGTCGGAAAACCGTTTCGCCCCAGCAACAATTACATCATTGCGATGAGGAAGTTCTCGTAGCCGAGCTTGTTGATGTAGTTGAGGTACTGGGCCTCCCAAGCCATGTGGTTTTTCTCACCTTCAATCCATTTCTGAATCAGCTGTCTTGTGGGATAGTCGTCAGCGAAAGCCTCTGCCAACAGACTCATTTCCTTTACTGCATCAGGCTGATAGTCCGACTCAATCTGCTGTTTCGGGTCGTCATAGAACGGGAACTCGATGGTCTTCATAGCCTCTTGCAGATCTGCCGGCTTGCAACCGAGTTCAACGAGACGGTTCAGCACTTCCTCTGCCTCGTCCCACTCTTCTTCGGCTTCCTCTTTCCATTTGTCCGCCAGTTTGTTCCAGCCGTTCAGACGGTCGTACGCCGAGAATGCGAAATGCTGTTTGCTGTTTCCAAACCATACTGCGCCGGCGTATGCCAAGCCTTTCAATGCTTCTTCTTTTGTCATAGTTGTAGTGAATTAAAGGTTAATGTATTTGTTTTGTTTTATTTATTATCCGTGTTAATTGTGTCCGCAAGTCATTTGTGTCGTTCACGATGCAAAATTACAACAAGCAATTTATGTCGCAAGCGATTTATCGTAAAAGATGTAATATATCTTCATTTTGCAATGCGGACATTACAATTACGGTTATTTGCGCTTATCCGGAATCGTATCCGCAAGCGTCCTGACGAGCAGGGACACATAATCCGGGTCGTCAACGTCAGTAATCACATAATGCGGCCTGGCACCGTCATACGGCGGTTGCATCCGCCTGTCACCCTCATGCAGCAGCGGGTCCAAGACTTTGAGCGGCTTGAGATAGAGAAAGTCGTCACAAATCAGTCCGACCACTTTCTCATTGCAGTACAGCGCATAGTCGCCGAACATCTTTCGTGCCCGCACTTCTCCGGCTTTTGCCGCCTGCTCGACGATGTATTGCACCAAATCAGCGTTGGACATACCGTGTTTTATTCTTTCGTCATCAATTTACACATAGCCGATTGTCTTCCCTGTAAGACGTGCGAAAAAGTCCCAGCAGCGCGCAGGGAGTAGGGCGTGCAAGAGAATAAAGGTACGGGCACCGAAGCCTGCGCGGTAACGCGTGCGCGGGCAACGGGCGTTGACCGCGCGGCTGATGGCACGCGCTACCGCCTGGGGACCGGAAAGCAGGTTGCCGGTGTACATGCGGCGCAGCATGCCTGCCATCTTCATACCCTCCTCCTCGTACGCCGTGCCGCGCGAACTATGCTCCAAGTTGTCCGCCGCGATGATGCCCCAATCGGTTCGGATGCCGCTCGGCTCGATGATGCAAACATCAATACCGAACGGCTTCGTCTCCATCCGCAGCGCGTCGCTGAAAGCCTCCACGGAGAACTTGGACACATTGTACCATCCACCAAAGGGTATGACTCCCTTTCCCGCGATGGAGGAAGTGTTAATAATCCGTCCGAAGCGGTGCGCGCGCATAGACGGCAGCACGAGCTGGGTCATACGCGCCAAGCCGAACAGGTTCACCTCGAGTTGCCGCCGCGCCTCCTCCATCGTCACATTCTCGATAGCGCCCAGATAGCCGTAGCCGGCATTGTTCACCAGCACGTCGATGCGGCCTTCCGCATCCAAGACAGTCCTGACACACGCCTCCACGGACGCTTGGTCGGTTATGTCCAGACGGACAGGCACGACGCCCAACTCCTTGAGCGGCTCCATACGCTCGAGACGGCGCGCCGCGCCATAGACCTTGTGCCCCTGCCGGGCAAGCAATACGGCCGCATCCTAACCTATTCCGCTACTAGCGCCGGTAA
>JAGCWE010000084.1 GCA_017962005.1 Paludibacteraceae bacterium
CCCCTGTATCGTATCTTTGCACTCTCATTCAAAACTCAATATATAGGGAGCGCGGCATCCCGACCCAAAAGTCCGCGAGTGTTCTTTGACGTATGGAATTCGCCTGTTGAAAAGCAGGCATTATCGGATTGTCTTGTCAGCAGGCGATTTTACGGTGTATTCGAGGTACAGTGTCTGGGCAGCGGAGGGCTGGATGTTCAGTTTGTACGTCAGATAGCCTTTGTCTGTATCGTTGTCCGCACCCGGAGTGGTCTTGTTGGAAAGGGTGACGCGGATGTCCTTGTTGGCGGATACGGGATACTGGTCCTTCACGACTATGTCAACAGGCTCGTTCTTGGTGTTGCGGACGGTGGTCTGCCAGGCGTAGGTTTGCTCCCTGGTGTTTCCCAGTGTCTTGGAGGAGGAGAACTCCTTCGCCTGTTCGCGCTTGACCTGAATGGCGGGGTCGGAGCCGAGTGTGAGGTTGATATTCTCATTGACAGAGGAGGCGGTGAGATAGGTCTGTCCGAAATAGGTGCCGTTGTAATGAACGGATGCCAGTCCGTCAAGCAGGTTCAGGCGTGTCCAGTTGCGGATTTGCGCCACAAGGAAGACATCGGTGTTGTGTTTGGGAACGACCTGATACACATAGTCAATGTCGGTTATTTGCTCTTCCCCGAGAGCGATAATCTGTTCCTTGCCGTTACCCTGCACGTCATAGGGCACATCGATACGGTATTCGAGCGAGAGGTCGGTTTGTGTGGTGGTGATGACTGAAGCGGCGGTATTGTATTCAACTTCGGCTTCCTCCTCATAGACCATTGCCCTGTCCGCCATCGGTTCCGCCATCTTCGCCATAACCATATTCGCGCTCCGGCGGGGTTTGGGCGCCGGTTCCTCAAGACGCAGATACCACGGAGATAGTTCGGGTACCTGATTGTTGGAGGACGGTTGGGCGGTGGAGAGCGTGAGGCGCACCTGTTTCCAGTCAAGACCGGTGGTCTGTGTGATGAAGGCTTTCTTGACCAGCCTTGCGGGTTGTCCTATACGGTCGATATTGACATCATACTGCATGTTCCATGCGGCGGCGGTGGTGAAATACTTGATGCGCAGTTCCTGCTTTTGTGATTTCGGGCTGCTGACGGTCAGGAGCAGCACGCCGCAGCGGTTTTTGCCCTTTGTGGACTGCTCGGAAATCTGTTTTTTCAGCCGCTGTATCGCCTGGTTGGCATCCTCAACCGCCTGCTCCGCCTGCGCCAGTTGCTGCTGGAAGGCTGCGGACTTGTTCTGGTAATACATCAGGTTGGCGTCAATGGTGGCGGTGGACACCTTGTCGGACGAAACGGAAGCCTGCACTCCTTCCTGCAGGAGCGCGAGGGAGTTGGTCAGCGTGGTCTTGAGCGCCTGCTGTCTTTTGAGTTCATCCTGCTGTTTCTGCAACTCCTTTTCCAGACTGTCCTTGGACAGACCGGAGGATGCGAGGTAGTCTGTAATGAACTGCGAGGAAGTGATCACCGTTCCGCCTCCCAGCGTGAGCTGGACGGAGGGAATGTTGAGTTTGGGACTGAGACCTTCGACGCGGATCTCGTTCTGGCCTTTCTGCAGGCTAATCGTTTCTGTCTGTTGGATTTCCGCTCCGTTCAGAAAGAGGGAAACGGAGGTGACAGTGGCTAAAAGAATGGTAAGCATATTGAATTGGTTTTTTATTTGCGGAAGGAGTAGTATTTCTGCGCAAAGAAACTGACAGCCACGGTTACAAGCGTAATGATCACCTTGGATGGCGTGGGATACCATCCGAGCAGTTCGACTGTCAGTTTCAGTCCCGCGTAATTGATAAAAAGATTGAGTGCCACAATCAGTATGTACCGGATGAGTTGTTTCCGTCCGCGAATGGACGAGCCTGTGAAGGTTACGTGGCGGTTGAGCCAGAAGCCGGTCATCAGCGTGATAGGGAATACCACGCAAAGCGAGGCTATGTGCGGTGTGATACAGATGGTGTACTGAAGCGGAAACCAACCGGGTAAGGATATATATACCAACTCATGCGCAGAGTGCAGTCCGGCAGCGAAAACAAAGTTATAGACAAGAAAATAGAGTACCCAGTCAAAAACGAGGTTGGCACCGCCGCAAACAGCATAACGAAAGAGCTGTTCAGGGAAAATGCGTTGGAAAGGACGGTACAAAAAATGTATGAAATTGGTAATAATTTGAGCAATTCTTTGCATAAATGACTGGAAGCACATAATTTTGCGCGCCTTTTGAAAGGCAAAAGTACATCATTTCCGATAAACAGCAAAAAAATGGACGACTATCACGAAGAAAATGCAATACGTTCGCGCCAAAAAATCTCTTGGTCAGCATTTCTTGCGGGACTTGTCGGTCGCCTCACGGATAGCTGACACGGTTACGGGAGGACCTGTCATGGAAATAGGTCCGGGAACGGGTGTACTCACGCAGTTTCTTCTTCAGAATTCCGGCATTTCCCTTACAGCGGTCGAGCTGGATCACGAAAGCGTAACTTATCTTCAGAATACGCTTCTTTCGGCGCATCCATTCCGACTGATAGAAGGGGACGTGCTGAAGATGGACTGGAGCGCGCTCTTCACGGGTGAGTTTTCGGTAATAGGCAATTATCCGTACAACATCAGCAGTCAGATTTTCTTCAAGGTTCTCGAATATAAGGACCGGATACCCGTATGTTCGGGTATGCTGCAGAAAGAAGTGGCGGAGAGGTTGGCTTCCGCTCCGGGAAAAAAGGCGTACGGTATATTGTCCGTGCTGCTGCAGGCATGGTACGACATAGAGTATCTGTTCACCGTGGATGCGCAGATGTTCAATCCTCCACCGAAAGTGCAGTCCGCCGTTATTCGTATGACTAGAAACAGGCGACGAAGTTTGGATTGTGACGAGAGTCTGTTCAAATCGGTAGTTAAAACATCATTTAACCAGCGACGAAAACAGATGCGCAATTCTCTTCAGCAGCTGGCAGGAAAGGGAAATCCTATCTTGGAAGAGGATATATTTAGTTTGCGCCCCGAACAGCTGTCAGTGGAACAATTTGTCGAACTCACCAAACTTTTGCAAAAATGTCAGAACTGAAAATATTCTACAAGGACGATAATGAGAGAATCCGTGTTGCACGCTCCATCAACGCGCTCAAAGACCTTGACAAGCACGATATAGTATGGATTGACCTGCTGGATGTAAGCGACAAGACGGAGGACACGCTGGAAGGATTCCTCAAGATAGATATCCAGGAGGACGAGGAAATGGAGGAAATCGAGATGTCCAGCCGGTACATTCAGACGGATGATTCTATTGTGGCGAACTCCAACTTCCTGAAGGAAGACTACTCGGTTGAACCTGTCAACTTCATCATCAAGAACAACATACTGGTAACAACCCGCGACACGGAACTGGGCAGTTTCAACGAGACAATGAAGAAGATGTTTGTCAATGCCCGTAATTATCCGAACGGATACCACGTATTGGTGGCACTTATGGAAACTCGTGTTGAAAAGGACGCGGATATGATTGAGGATACAACAGATTTGATTACCGATTTGTCCGGAAAAATCAACGCGAAGGAGGAAATGGACGAAAAGGTACTGATACAAATCAAGGACTTGCAGGAAAAAGTGACGCTTATACGTCAGAACGTGATGGATAAGCAGCGCGTGATTAGTAATTTCCTCAAGTGCGACCTGTTCCCGCAGGAACTTCAACCGAGACTGACGATGATTATCAAGGATATCAATTCGCTGTTGGACTACACGCGTTTTGGTTTTGACCGTCTCGACTATCTGCAGGATACTTTCCTCGGTCTTGTAAACATCGAACAGAACAATATCATCAAGATATTCACGGTGGTCAATATCGTGTTCCTGCCCCCTACCCTGATTGCCAGTATGTACGGAATGAACTTTGATTTTATGCCTGAACTGCATTGGCAATACGGATATATATGGGCCATTGTTCTGATGGTGGTTTTCACACTGGCTGTGCTGCTGTTTTTCAGACTGAAAAAATGGTTATGAACATTTTCAACAACAGGCGAAAGGTATGTTTGTTGAAAGCATATGATAACTTGACTTTTTCAAACCAATCTACTTTGATTCCATAGAATTCTGCATTTGTAATTATAAAAAAATGTAGTGTTTATCGGAATTATTCACATTATCTACATTCAATTATTTCTTTGGATTTATAAACCTTTCATTAATAAAATAGAATCCGAATAGTTTTCGCGCTTAATTTTGTATGTATAAAACAGAAGGTATTGTATTGGCCATTCAGAGGAAAAGTGACAGTGCTTCGCTTGTGCATATCTACACACGTGAATACGGAAAGGTTTTGTATATGGTATATGGCGGTAATGGAAGGGGAAGAAAACGTTCAAGAGGTATAAACAGAAACATATTAACGCCGCTTTCTTGGTTGGAAATAGAAGGGGATGAGTTGTCTGGGAAGTCACTGCATAGTATGAAGTTTGCGCAATTACACTACGTTCCTCAGCATCTTTCGTTCGATGTAAGGAGACAGTGTTTGGCAATGTTCATGGCAGAGACTCTGTATAAGACACTGCGGCACCCTTTGTCAGACGACAGGGTGTTTGATTATATATGCAATCAGATAGTGGAACTGGATACAAGTGACTCGATAGAGCATATATCAAGTCAGTTTGTCAGTCAGTTGTCAGAATTATTGGGGTATGGCGGCGAGCCTTTGGAAGAGTTTCAAAATTTGCGTTCCGCCGCGTTGCTCAATATGCTTTCCACTAGTTGAGGTACTCCTTCTGTGGCCTTTTTCTGTATATGGTGGATTTTTGATGATGGAGTGAATGCGGGTTGTCCTGGGTCAATGAGGTATATTTCTGCCTGTCTTGGAGCATATTGGAGCAAGGATGCTGCGGGATAGACATTGAGACTTGTTCCCACCACTATCATTATATCTGCTGTTGATGCTATTTCGCATGCTTCTGTGAAATAAGGGACTCCTTCTCCGAAAAAGACTATGTAGGGTCTCAGTAGTGAGCCGTCGGGATGACGGTCACCATAGTGTTGCTCCCACCCTTTCAGCTGAACAGTGGCTGTTTCGTTGATAGAAGAACGGAGTTTGGTTATCTCGCCATGCAGATGGACCACGTTCTTTGCTCCAGCGCGTTCATGCAGATCATCCACGTTTTGGGTGATAATACGTGTGGAGGGTATAGATTGCTGCAGGCGTGCAATGGCTATATGTGCCGCATTGGGTTGTGCATTCATCGTGTCACGGCGGCGTGCGTTGTAGAAATCAACAAGCAGTTGCGGATTCCGTTCCCACGCTTCGTGAGTGCAGATGTCCTCTACACGGTATTTCTCCCACAGTCCGTCTGAATCTCTGAAGGTACTTAATCCGCTTTCGGCACTGATACCCGCGCCGGTAAAAACAACAATTTTTTTCATATACGTGACTTGTTTGATTGTTTGTGGAAGCAAAGGTATATTGCTGTCAGTATCTTTGCAAGCAATTTTATTTCTTGTCTATGGTATTTACTGCAAATGCTGATATTTGCTTTTTGTATGAAGTATTTTTTGTAAGGATATGATAATTATGCTATCTTTGCGCGCTTTTAGTGTGCTGTCAGTAGTATGATATGAAGCGGACTATTCTTTGCATAGAAACGAGTACGGACGTTTGTTCTGCCGCTGTATGTGCGGTTGATGATTCTGTTGCAGGCGGAACAAGTGAGTTGGTGTCGTATAGATTGTCCGAAGCGGGTTCCAATCATGCGCGGTTGTTGCCGCTGTATTTGGATGAGTTAATAGGTGAAGTCAGGGAAAAATGTTTGCATATTGACTGTGTGGCAGTAAGCAGCGGTCCGGGCAGTTATACGGGGTTGCGCATAGGGGTGAGTACTGCTAAGGGACTTGCGTATGGATGGAACGTGCCTTTGGTGGCTGTGCCTACATTGGAAGTACTTTGCGAGAGCGTGTTAAGGAAAGAAAATGTAAAGAGCGGTTCGTTACTGTGCCCGATGATTGACGCAAGGCGGATGGAAGTCTATACTGCCTTGTATGACAGGTCATTGAAGGAAGTGATGGGTGTAAGACCGCAAGTGGTGGAGGACTGCAGATGGTTGCCTGATGATGAGATTTTGTATTTTGGTAATGGTGCAGAGAAGTGCAGTAGCATACTGAATACTGCAAACTTGCATTTTATCAGTGGTATAAAGGCTGATGCACGTGTTATTGGCAGGTTGGCTGCGAAGTATATGAATGAGGGTAAAACAGCGGATGTGGCGTATTTTGAACCTTTCTACTTGAAAGAGTTTGTTGCCGCTCCGTCACATATAAAAGGTTTGTAATGAGAAAATCGTTTCTTTTTTTCGGTTTCATTTTCAGTATTTGTTTGTTGACTGCTTGTTCGACAACGAAGAATACGGGTGCCACTCGTGGTTATCACGGTATGCGGGTTGTGCATAATGTGTATTTCAACGGACGGATAGCATATAACGAAGGGCTGCAGACTATCAATAAGTCCAATAAGGATGACTATTCGGATATTATTCCTTTGTATCCGATTAGCAATACTGCTTCACAGCAGGCGGCTGCAAGTGAGATGGAGAAGTGTATAGAGAAGTGCCGCAAATGTATCAAGCTCCATTCCATACACGCCAAACCGGTTATTGACCCGAAGCGAAGCAGTGATTCTGAATATAAAAACTGGTTGAAAAGTAAGGAGTTTAATCCGGAGATGCATCGTGCTTGGATGCTTTTGGCGCAGGCGGAGTTCCACAAGGGTGACTTTCTGGGTAGTATAGGCACGTTCAATTATGTGGCAAGATTATATGAGAACGACCCTGACATAGTGGCGCAATGCCGGTTGTGGGTGGCGCGCGCATACGCGGAGTTGGGTTGGATATACGATGCGGAAGATGTACTCAGTAAGGTGAAACCTGACAACCTGAAACTTAAGAACCAGCCTTTTTATTCCGCTGTGAGTGCTGATATCCATCTGAAAGCCAAACGTTATAAGGAGGCTATACCGTTTGTTAAAGTGGCGGAGCGCGGAGAGAAGCGCAGCGTGTACAAGCCCCGTTTTGAGTTTGTGTTGGGGCAATTGTATCAGAATACCGGACAAAAGAAGGCGGCAAAAGCGGCTTACAAGCGTGTGATTGATATGCAGCCGGATCACGAGATGAATTTTCAGGCTCATTTGCGGTACTATGAGTTGCAAGGGGACACATTGCGCACAATGAAGCGGTTGCGCAGTATGGTGAAGAAAGAAAAATACAAGGATAAGTTGGATGTTATTTACGGGACGATGGGTAACCTCTATCTTGCCAATAAAGATACAGTTCAGGCTTTGCGCTGTTATGAGGAGGGTATAAAAGGCAGCAAGGCGGGCGGTTCGGACAAGGCGTTGATACTGGTGAAGGCGGGTGACCTGTATTATGAGCGGATGGCATACGAGCAGGCTGCTCCCTGTTATGAGGAGGCCGCGCAACTGATAGGGCACAACCACGAGTCATATGAGCGTGTGTCGAAGAGGCAGGAAGTGCTTTCCGACCTCGTTCAGCAGGTTCAGACCATTCATTTGCAGGATTCTCTGCAGTATCTCTCGACTCTCAGTCCGGAGGAACAGTTGAAGGCGGTGGAGCAGGTGATAGCCGACTTGAAGGAACGTGAGCGGGCGGACAGTATTCGTCAGGCGGAAGAAGCCCGTGCACAGGAGCTTGAATCTGATCCTTTGTCTGTTAATACGGATATGATAGTAGGCGGTAACAGGGACAACAGTTGGTATTTTTACAATGCTGACCTGCTTCAGAAAGGCAAGCGTCTGTTCCGTCAGCAATGGGGAAACCGTACGTTGGAGGACAACTGGCGTCGTCTCAGCAAGTCTGTAACACCTGCTTCGGTTGAAGTTGCTGAAGGAATGGATACAGATTCGGTTTCTGGGGATTCTGTTGCCAATACATCTGCTTCCGAAGCACCTGTATTGGATGTGTACCAACCTGAATATTACCTTCGTCAGATTCCTAGTACTGAAGAGGATATAGCCGCTTCCAACGCGCAGATAGCCGATGCGCTTTATACGCTTACGGGTATTTACAGGGACAGGTTAGAGGACTTGTCACTCAGTCGTCAATCAATGGAGGATTATACAAGGCGTTTTCCGGATGACGAGGAGGTTGTCGAGTTGTTGTACAGGCAGTATCTGTCTGCTGTCAAACTTGATGACGATAAGGAGGCGGAGCGTTGTAAACAGTTGTTGGTGAGCAGTTATCCAAACAGTGAACAGGCGCGTATCGTGTCTGATCCGGCATACCTGGAGTCGCTACGGCGTATGGCGAAGGAACAGGACTCGGTGTATGTGGAGACGTATGCGGCATACCGAGAGGGTCTGTACGATGTGGTTAAAACAAACAAGGAATATGCTCAAGCGCGTTTTCCGCAATCGTATTTGATGCCGCGTTTCCTGTTTCTCAATGCGGTCGGCGTGGCTCGCACGGAGGGTCAGAAACCTTTTGCAGGCTGTCTGCAGGAATTGGTGGACCGTTATCCCGAACATGAGCTGAGCGCAATGGCGAAGTCCATGCTCGCGATGATGGGTGAGGGTCAGGAGGCGCAGCAGGGCGGTTCGCCTGCCTCTCTTGAGGATGCGCGCACGGAGGAACAGACGCAGGCTGCTGCTGAAACGGATTCTTTGAAACAGACGGAAGCGGAGAACACCATTGTTATCATAATAGCGAAAGACGAGACTAAACTGAACAGCTTGCTGTATGAGGTGGCTGTTTATAACTTCAGTCAGTTCCTTATCCGTGACTTTGACCTTCAGTCAATTCTGAATTACAAGTCGGGGTACAGTGCCGTGATAGTCAGCGGATTTGAAAAAGAAGAGGATTTGCTGTGGTATCTCGACAAACTGCAGTCGGATGAGCATATATCTCAATTATTGCAATCGCTTTCTGCGCAAATAGAAACACACTAAACGACTATGAATATAATAAAAACACCCATCAAGGGTTTGTTGGTGATTGAGCCGGATGTTTTCCGTGACTCACGCGGGTTTTTCTTTGAGGTGTATAATGCATCCCGTTACAAGGCGGCTGGTATCCTTTCGGACTTTGTGCAGGACAATACGTCTCAAAGTTCGTATGGCGTGGTTCGCGGTCTGCATTTTCAGAAAGGCGATTGGGCGCAGGCGAAATTAGTAAGTTGCACTGTGGGATGCGTGTTGGACGTTGCGGTTGATTTACGCAAAGGATCACGGACATACGGTCAGTGGTATGGTGTGGAAATCAGCGATGAGAACCACCGGCAGATGTACATTCCACGTGGTTTTGCGCACGGATTCTCTGTGTTGAGTGAGAAAGCCCTGTTCACCTACAAATGCGACAATCCTTTCCATAAGGAGGCGGAGGGCGGCATTTTGCTCAGTGATGGCGATTTGGCCATCGACTGGCGCGTACCCGTTGCGGACCGCATATTAAGTGACAAGGACAAACAGTATCCTCTTTTTAGGGATGCGAAAATAGAATTCTGATACAATTGTTGTGTATGAATGTATTGGTAACAGGCTGCAAGGGACAGTTGGGAACGGAGATGCGCAGATTAAGCGGTCTTCATCCGAAACATCAATATGTGTTTGTGGATATAGATGAACTGGACTTGACAAACAAAGAGGAAGTGCAGCGTTTTGTGGAGGATCAGCAGACGGATGTGATTGTCAACTGTGCTGCCTATACTAATGTGGACGGAGCCGAAGATAATGAGGAATCTGCCCGTTTGGTGAATGCGGAAGCGGTGGGGAATCTGGCTCGGACAGGCAGGAAGATTATCCATATATCCACCGATTATGTCTTTTCCGGCGAAGGCTGGCTGCCGTACAGAGAGGATGATGTACCCGCCCCGCGGACGGCTTACGGTCGCACCAAATTGGAGGGTGAGGAGCTTTTGCGCCGCCTTTGTCCGGATGCCATTGTGTTCCGCACGGCATGGCTGTATTCACCGTGGGGTAAGAATTTTGTAAAGACGATGCTTCATTACGGTTCGGAGCGGAACGAATTGCGTGTTGTGTATGACCAGATTGGCTCACCCACGTATGCCGCCGATTTGGCGGAAGCAATCTTTGCGGCGTTGGATGCGGACGAGTGGCATCCTGGAACTTATCATTTTACAGATGAGGGCGTATGTTCATGGTATGATTTTACCGTGGTAATACTGCGTCAGGCTAATGATATTCTCGGTGAAAACAGGTATAATGCACGTGTTACACCCATCCGTTCGGAGGAATATGCCTATAGAACGCCGCGTCCGCATTACAGTGTGCTGGACAAGCGGCTTGTGAAACAGATATTCGGTATTTCTGTTCCTCATTGGACGGAGAGTCTGCGGGAATGTCTGAAGCAAATGGTTTTGTGATGG
This sequence comes from Paludibacteraceae bacterium, assembly GCA_017962005.1. Taxonomy (GTDB): domain Bacteria; phylum Bacteroidota; class Bacteroidia; order Bacteroidales; family Paludibacteraceae; genus Colicola. The sequence goes on from JAGCWE010000084.1 coordinate 10,389, forward strand.
AAGATATATTACAGTTTCTGTCAGAACTGGCGGTGAATAACAACCGCGAGTGGTTTGAGGCTAACCGAAGTCGGTACGAGATGTGCCGTAAGCGGTTTGTGCTGTTCACGGAGGAGTATCTGCACGGTTTGGTTGAAATGGACTCTTCTTTGGCGGGTTTGGAACCGAAGGACTGCATCTGGCGTATCTACCGCGATGTCCGTTTTTCGCACGACAAGCGTCCGTACAAGGACTGGTTTGGAACGTTTGTTGCAGCTGCGGCTCCTGGTAAACCTAAGACAGGCGGAAAAAAATCAATGCGCGGAGGTTATTATATCCATATCCAGCCCGGTCATTGTATGTTTGCAGGCGGTATATGGTGTCCGACCAAAGATTTGTTGAAGGCTCTTCGGCAGGAGGTTTATGCGAATTACGAGGAGGTGGAAGCGATTATGCAGCATCGTGACTGGCAGCGGTATTTCGGTGATTTTGACACCGAATGGATGCTGAAGAAAGCACCTCAGGGTTTTCCTCAGGATTTTGAGCATATCGACTGGCTCAAACGAAAGGCATTCACATTCTCTACTCCGTTGACGGATAAGCAGGTATGCAGCAAGGACTTTGTTGCGTTGGCATTGGATATTGCCAAGGCGGCGAAGCCGATGAACGATTTCCTTAACTATACATTTGAAGAATACGGAGAATTTACACCGGATGAACGGTAAAACAGGAGCGATGCGGTTGTTGGCGAAAGAGACCGCCATTTACGGTCTTTCGTCCATTATCGGCAAGTTTTTGAACTGGCTGTTGGTACCGTTGTACACCTATGTATTGGCGCAGCAGGCGGATTACGGCATAGTGACCAACTTGTACGCTTGGACGGCCTTGCTGCTCGTTATCCTTACGTATGGTATGGAAACGGGGTTTTTCCGTTTTGCCAACGAACAAGGAACGAATCCGATAACCGTTTACCGCACAGCGATGGCGAGTATAGGTACTACTTCGTTGCTGTTCGCTTTGTTATGCTGGCTTTTCCGCGCGCCTATAGCCGGTTGGCTGGGGTATGCCGGACATAAGGAGTTCGTGGGGCTGCTGGCTATCGTGGTGGCGATGGATGCGTTTGCGTGTATTCCGTTTGCCTATCTTCGTTATCAGAAACGTCCTATTCATTTTGCGGCACTCAAACTGCTGTTCGTCTTTTTGAATATAGTTCTGAACATTTTCTTTCTGGTGCTTTGTCCGCGTTGGCAAGGGAGTGCATTGATAAACAGTTGGTATAATCCGGATTACGGGGTCGGTTATGTGTTTGTGGCGAATATTTTGGCAACCGCCATCCAGACCCTTTGCCTTGTCCCGACGATGGTGGCAGGAGGAAAGGCGGAGCGCAATTTCTCATGGGATTTGCTGAAGCGGATGCTCAAATACTCGCTGCCGCTGCTGGTGTTGGGCGTTTGCGGCATTATGAACCAGACGATTGACCGTATATTGTTCCCGTTCCTGTATCCTGCTTCGGATGCGCAGGCACAGTTGGGCATATACGGAGCGTGCTTCAAGGTAGCGATGGTGATGATGATGTTCACGCAGGCGTTCCGCTACGCTTACGAACCGTTTGTGTTCGCCAAACAGAAAGAGAAAAACTCGTTGTTGGCATATGCCGATGCGATGAAATACTACGTCTATTTCTCGTATCTTATTTTATTGGCAATGGTGGTGTATCTGGATTTGTTGAAATACCTGATTGCCCCGTCATATTGGGTGGGTCTGCGTGTGGTTCCTGTCGTATTGTGGACCTACATCTTCCAAGGTGTTTATTTCAACCTTTCCTTCTGGTACAAACTGACCGACAAGACGCAGTGGGGGGCGTGGTTCTCCCTGATAGGTTTGGTTATCACACTTGTGCTCCAGATTGTTTTGGTACCGCGATACGGATATATGGCATCGGCGGCATCCTCGCTGGTCTGCTACTTTGTGATTATGGTTCTTTCATACGTGGTAGGAAAGCGTCATCTGGTCATACCGTATGACCTGCGTCGTATTGCAGCAGTAACGGCTGTCTGCCTGTTGTTGTTAGTCATGTACTACGTTTCAGACGGGATGAATACTTGGTTGCGGATGGCAGCTGGTACAGGTCTGATAGCGGTCTATCTGGTGGCTGTATGGCTGCTTGATAGGAAACTCATTCCAAGTCCCTCGCATTGAGTTTCTTCTGTACTGTTCCGTTCTGTATTACCACGATTCCGGGATTGGCGCGTACAATCGTTTTGAGCGTTACGGGGTCGCATGTGCAGAAGTCTTCCGCATCGAACTGTGGATGCTGCAGGCAGAATGCCAGTATCTCGTCTGTCCCGCTTCCGGTCACGTAGTATTTGTTCTCTACAGGTAACTCGGCAATCCTGTCCAGACTGTTTGTTTCCGTTTTTGCGAGGTCGTACATCACTACCAGTGTGACAGGCTCTTCGGATTCAAGCAGGTCGTATGTGATGTTCTCGTCTTCCGCGTTGAGAATGTCGAAGTCGTGGATGGGCGGTTCGTACCCTTTTTTGACCAGTGTCGATTGCTGGCTCACGAAGGTCCAGGTCGAGTCCCCTTTCGGGTAGTTCTCCAGCGTGAAGGTCTGTTTCTGTCCGTCTTTCTCATAAACCAGTGCGACTTCATATACGTCTTTTTCGGCATCTTCGGGGTACTCCATCAGCGCGGGAAGATAATTGCCTGTCTTGAACGGGCGGAAATCAATAACGGGCAGATGATGGAGAGTCCATATCATAAACCCGGTGACCATTCCTGCGGCGATGAGGCTGATGACCAGTTCGGCCTGCCATATCCACCGTCCGGAAGCGTGTTTTTTGGTACACAGCCAGAATATGACCAGACATAGCAGGACAACGTCTTTCCAGAAGGTCTGCCAGTTGGTGAGGATGATAGCGTCGCCAAAGCAGCCGCAGTCGCTGACGGGGTTCATAATGGCGATGTACAGCGTCAGCGGCGTCATTACCGCATAAAAGACAAGCGTGAGCCACGACGTCCACTGCGGGCGGATATTCAGAACGAGGCACACGCCAAGCACAAACTCTAAACCGATAAGCACGAATGCTGCAGTCTGTGCCAACGGTACAAGGTCGGTGAAAAAGCCACCGAAGGCTTTCAGATAATCCTCTATCTTGTAGGTCGTTCCAAGCGGGTCAATGGCTTTGACGCTTCCTGAGAACAGGAACACGATTCCCAGCAATGTGCGGGATATGTGGGCGGATATGCAGGCAGTTTTGTTAATCATACGGCATTAAGTGTTGGTAAAAATCGCGCAAATGTAATAAAAATAACACAGATACAGCATTTTGATGAAAAATATTGAAAAATTAGCATACCTTTGCGCGCTTAAACAGAAAATAACAGGAAAAGATAAGAATCTGAATGAAAAAGTTTACCGAGTACAAGCAGTTGAACCTTCCCGCTTTGAGTGAGGAGGTTCTGAAGGAGTGGGACAGTGAGGATCTGTTCCGTCGTGCCGAGCGGCAGGAGTCAAAAACAGACAGTGAGAAGAAGGGCGATTATATCTTTTTCGAGGGTCCGCCTTCGGCCAACGGTATGCCCGGCATCCACCACGTGCTGGCGCGTACCATCAAGGACACTTTCTGCCGCTACAAGACGATGCAGGGTTACACCGTCCGCCGCAAGGCAGGCTGGGACACCCACGGACTGCCCGTCGAACTGGGCGTGGAGAAGATGCTCGGTATAACGAAGGAGGATATCGGTAAGAAAATCAGCGTGGACGAGTACAATGCCGCCTGCCGCCGCGAGGTGATGAAATACACCAAGGAGTGGACGGAACTGACCCGCCGCATGGGCTATTGGGTGGATTTGGAGCACCCCTATATCACCTACGACAACAAGTACATCGAGACTCTTTGGTACCTGCTCAAGGAACTGTACAAGAAAGGCTATCTCTACAAGGGTTACACCATCCAGCCCTACAGTCCCGCAGCGGGAACTGGGCTGTCTTCCCACGAGTTGAACCAGCCCGGCTGCTACCGTGACGTGAAGGACACCACCTGCACAGCCAAGTTCCGGATTAAAGATAGCAACCGGTACTTTATCGCTTGGACCACCACCCCATGGACGTTGCCGAGCAATACGGCTTTGTGTGTCGGCCCGAAGATTGATTATGTGGAGGTTCAGTTGGACGGTTGCACGGTCATACTTGCCAAGGCGCGTGTGGATGCCTACCGCAAGGAACTGACCACTGGCGAGGGTGACGATGCCAAGGTGCGCGTCATAGCCGAGTACAAGGGACAGGATCTGGTGGGGATGGAGTACGACCAGTTGTTCCCTTGGGTCAATCCCGGAGAGGGTGCGTTCCGTGTCATTGCGGGCGACTATGTGACCACGGAGGACGGTACGGGTATTGTTCACATTGCCCCTACCTTCGGTGCGGACGACAAGCGCGTGGCGGAAGCCGCAGGCGTGCCGGGAATGTACTTGTTGACCCGCGAGTACGGATGGCGGCCGATGGTGGACTTCACCGGCAGGTACTGGAGACTGGAGGATTTGGACGAAGAGTTTGTCCGCACGCGTGTAAACACCGAACTCTACAGCCGCTATGCCGGACAGTGGGTAAAGAACGCCTTCGACCCGCAGTTCACCACGGACGGCAGGTACGACGAGGCGGCGGCGCAGAAAGCCGAGAATCTGGATATTCGCCTGTGCATAGAGATGAAGCAGGACGGGCGCAATTTCCGCACGGAGAAGCACGTGCACACCTACCCGCACTGCTGGCGCACAGACAAGCCCGTCATCTACTACCCGCTCGACTCGTGGTTCATCCGTTCCACCAAGGCGCGCGAGGAGATGATTGCCCTCAACAGGACTATCAACTGGCAGCCCGAAAGCACCGGCACCGGACGTTTCGGCAAGTGGCTGGAGAACCTCAACGACTGGAATCTCTCACGTAGCCGCTATTGGGGTACGCCTCTGCCTATCTGGCGCACGGAAGACGGCAAAGAGGAACTGTGTATCGGCTCTGTCAAGGAACTCTTTGAGGAGATAGACAAGTCCGTTAAAGCGGGCTTTATGACCGCCAACCCGTGGCAAAAACATAAAGTAGGTGACTGGTCGGATGCCAACTACGCGCCCGATGTTATTGACCTTCACCGTCCCTACGTGGACAGCATTGTGCTTGTCAGCCCGTCCGGCAAGCCGATGAAGAGGGAACTCGACCTCATTGACGTGTGGTTCGACAGCGGAGCGATGCCCTATGCGCAAAACCACTACCCGTTTGAGAACACGGACGCGCCCCGCACGGCGGACTTCATCTCCGAGGGTGTGGACCAGACACGCGGTTGGTTCTTCACGTTGCACGCTATCCACACGATGATTGAGGGTTCCGTAGCCTTCCGCAATGTCATATCCAACGGACTGGTGTTGGACAAGAACGGCGCGAAGATGTCAAAGCGCCGCGGCAATGCCGTCAATCCTTTCGAGGCGTTGGAGAAATACGGCGCGGATGCCGTGCGTTGGTATATGCTGACCAACTCCAGCCCGTGGGAGAACCTGAAGTTCGACCCCGAAGGAGTGGACGAGATTCGACGCAAGTTCTTCGGCACGCTCTATAACACCTACGGTTTCTTCGCCCTCTACGCCAATGTGGATGGCTGGCAGATACGACAACGACACGAAAACGACACGAAAACGACTCGAAAACGACTCGAAAACGAACCGTACCAGTACACTGAGATTGACCGTTGGATACTCTCTAAACTCAACTCCCTTGTCAAGGAGGTGACGGAGGCCTACGAAGCCTATGAGCCCACCAAGGCGGGACGTGCCATCAGCGATTTCGTGCAGGATGACTTGAGCAACTGGTACGTGCGCCTGAACCGCAAACGCTTCTGGGGCGGGGAGATGAACGGCGACAAGCAGGCGGCTTATGCGACGCTTTATACCTGCCTCTGCACTGTCGCTCAGTTGATTGCGCCCAACGCGCCCTTCTATGCCGACCGCCTCTACCGCGACCTGACAGGCACCACTGTCCATCTGAGCGAGTGGCCCAAGGCGGACGAAACGATGATTGACAGCTTGCTCGAGCGCCAGATGTCTCTCGCCCAACAGGCGACCTCGATGATACTCAGCCTGCGCAAGCGTGCGGAGAAGAACGTGCGTCAGCCGCTCCGGAAAGCGGTCATCCCTGTGCAGGACGAGGCTACACGCGAAGCGTTGCTGCACGTGGCGGACCTGATTCGCTCGGAGGTGAACATCAAGGAACTTGACATAGTGTCGGCGGGTGAGTCGCAGATTCGTCTGGTGAAGAAGATACGCCCCAATTTCCGTGTGCTCGGCAAGAAAGCGGGCGCGCAGATGAAGACGCTTGCAGCAGCGATAGGACAGATGACGCAGGACGACATCGTGCGCATGGAGTCGGAGCATCGCTTCGACCTTGCGGGCTTTACGCTCACTGACGAGGACGTGGAGATTGTTACCGAGGATATGCCGGGCTGGCTCGTCATGAACGAGGGACAGATGACTATTGCGCTTGACATTGAGCTGACGCAGGAACTGATTGAGGAGGGAACTGCCCGTGAACTTGTCAACCGCATACAGAACCTGCGCAAGTCCTCTGGCTTTGAGGTGACGGACCGTATCAGAGTGACGCTCTCTTCGCACCCGCAGATTGATTCGGCTGTTCAGCATTTCCACGACTACATTGCCTCACAGGTATTGGCTACAAGACTGGTTACGGCGGAACTTGCGGATGGAGAGACGATAGAAATCAACGGTGTTTCCCTTATGGTCCGGATTGAGAAGTAACCGTCCTCGCTGGCTGCCGTATGCTATGTGCGATGCGGTGCAGGGCGAAAGGTGACAAATGATAGAAAAATATAGTATTTGTAAAAAAAATCGCAGTATCTTTGCGGTCGGTAAATAAGACAGATACAACCAAACCACCATATAAATATGAAAAAACAACTGATTTATTCTCTTATGGCAATGAGTCTGATAGCCTGTCAGAAAGACAACCCGCTGCTCACGGAGCAGAACACTCCCTATGGCGTGCCCGCTTTTGACAAAGTGAAAACTGAGCACTATATGCCCGCTTTCAAGCAGGCGATAGCCCAGCAGCAGGAAGAGATAAGAGCCATTATCAACAACGAGGAGCAACCTACATTCGAGAACACCATTGTCGCGCTCGACCGTTCGGGAGCGTTACTGGAAAAGGTGGAGGGAGTGTTCTTCAACATACTTGATGCGGACGGAAACGACACGATGGACTCGATAGCCAATGAGGTGTCTCCCTTGCTTTCCGCATTGAGCGATAGTATTATGCTCAATGAGCACCTTTTTGCGCGTGTGAAGGCTGTCTATGACGAGCGTGAGACGTTAGGTCTGGATGCCGAGCAGATGCGTCTTCTCACCGAGACGTATAAGAACTTTGCCCGCAGTGGTGCCAACCTGCCCGCAGACAAGAAGGAGCGGCTGATGGAAATCAACAAGGAGCTCTCCCTGTTGAGTCTGCAGTTCGGTCAGAACGTGGTGGCGGAGACCAACGCTTACCAGTTGTTCGTTACTGATGAGAGCGAGTTGAAAGGTCTGCCGGAGAGCGCGAAGACAGCCGCTAAGGAAGAGGCGACAGCCGCTGGACGTCCCGATGCCTGGCTCTTCACGCCCAAGCGCACTTCCTTTACGCCTGTGCTGCAGTACTGCGAGAACCGCAAACTGCGCAAGGAGTTGCTGGATGCTTATACCACACGGGGCAACCACGACAACGAGAACGACAACAAAGCCCTTATTGTCCGCACGATGCAACTGCGCGTGGAGAAAGCGCAACTGATGGGATACGAATGTCCGGCGGACTATATCCTTTCCGACTGCATGGCGCACGATTCAAAGACCGTGGATGCTTTCTTGCAGTCTGTATGGCAGCCGAGTCTGGAAGCCGCTAAAAGAGAGGCGGCTGCGTTGCAGGAGATGATGGACCGCGACCTGCCTGGCGAGAAACTGCAGCCGTATGACTGGTGGTATTATGCCGAGAAACTGCGCAAGGAGAAATACGATTTGGACGAGGAGGAGATAAAGCAGTACTTCGAACTGGGTAATGTCCGCCGCGGCGTGTTCCAACTGGCTAATAACCTCTACGGACTCAATTTTGAGCCTCTCAAGGATATGCCTGTGTATAACGATGAGGTGGAGGTGTTCAAGGTAACAGATGCCGAAGGTGCCCTGATAGGCATTCTCTATACGGACTATTTCCCCCGTGCGGGCAAGCGTCCGGGTGCATGGATGAACGAGATAAGCAGCCAGTACGTGGATGCGGACGGAGTGGACCATCGCCCTGTGATTATCAATGTCGGCAACTTCAACAAGCCCACAAAGGACAATCCTTCGTTGCTGTCGATGGACGATGTGGAGACGCTCTTCCACGAGTTTGGCCATGCGCTGCACGGACTGATGTCCCGCGCTCATTACAAAGGCCTTTCCGGCACGCGCACTCCACGCGATTTCGTGGAACTGCCCTCACAGTTTATGGAGAACTATTGCTACAATCCTGACATTATGAAGACCTACGCCTTCCACTATCAGACCGGCGAGGTTATCCCTGATGAGCTTATCGCGAAGATAAACGCAGCAGGCAAGTTCAACAAGGGCTTTGTGGAGACAGAGTTGCTTTGTGCTTCGATTCTGGATATGGACTACCATGAGATAACCACGACTGACACGTTCGACCCCATCGCTTTTGAAAAGGCTTCGATGGAAAAAATGTCGATGATACCTGAGATAATTGTCCGCTACCGTTCCACCTATTTCAACCATATCTTTACCACGGGATACGAGGCGGGTTATTATAGTTACACGTGGTCGGCGGTTCTGGATGCGGACGCTTTCGCGGCGTTTGAGGAGACGGGTGACATACTCAATCCGGAAACTGCACGCCGCTTCCGCCATCTGTTGGAGCAGGGCGGAACACGCGATGCGCAGGAGCTCTATCAGGAGTTCCGTGGCAAGCCCGCTGAGCCGCAGTATCTGCTGCGTCGGCTGGGATTTATTGAATAAGACAATACACGCTAATTGGAGTATTCGGTATAGTCTGGTGGGAATACATCTTGACGTGGCGTCTGCCGCTTGGTCTTGTGTTTGTGGGACTGGCGGCATTGCCGGTACGGGAGGCTTATCGAAGCCTCCGTATCTCTGCCACGCAGTTTGGGCGCGACTATACGGAGCAGGTCTTCCTCAGCACCTTGTCCGTTGCTGTAAGTGGATGTATATACCCTTATTTGGCTTTCCTGCTTCCGTTGGTGCCTTACCTGTTCCATCGCAGGCACATACTTGATGCGAAGGGAGTATGGGCGTTTGTCATAGCGGTAGCGGTGGTTGCGCTCTATTTCTGTATCGCCATGCGCCTCGGTTGGATGGCCAATCCTTTCCTGATATACTTCTGACTTTTAGTGACACTGCTGTTGTACAATGATAATCGACAATCCGAAAATACACACACCTGTTCTTCATCTCGTAGGCGAGACGGCGGATGCGCTTGGGCTGGAGTGCTACGTCATTGGCGGCTGGGTGCGCGATCTCTTCCTGCACCGGGACAGTAAGGATATTGACATTGTGACGGTAGGTAGCGGTATACGTCTGGCGCAGGCGGTGGCGGAAAGGATGGGAAAAGCGCACTTGAGCGTTTTTCGTACCTATGGGACGGCGCAGGTGAAGAAGAACGATGTCGAACTGGAGTTTGTGGGGGCCCGAAAGGAGAGTTATCACCGTGACAGCCGCAACCCCATTGTGGAGGACGGAACACTGGAGGACGACCAGAACCGGCGCGACTTCACGATGAACGCGCTCGCTGTTTGTCTGAACAAGGATCGTTACGGTGAATTGCTCGACCCCTTTGGTGGATTGCAGGATATGGACGAATGTACCATACGCACGCCTCTTGATCCCGATATAACCTTTTCTGATGACCCGCTGCGTATGCTGCGCGCCATAAGGTTTGCTTCTCAGTTGGGCTTTTACCTTCACGAGGAAACGTTTGACGCGGTCTGCAGTAACCGCGAGCGCATCCTTATAATCACCAAGGAACGCGTTGCCGACGAACTGAACAAGATTATGCTGTCACGGAGGCCGTCCGTAGGGTGGAAACTGATTGACAGGACGGGTCTTCTTCCCATAATTTTCCCGGAATTGAACGCCCTCAAAGGCGTGGAAACAAAAGAGGGCAGGGGACACAAGGATATCTTCCTGCACACGCTGCAGGTTGTCGATAATGTGGCGCAGGAAAGCGATAATCTGTGGTTGCGGTGGGCGGCTCTCTTGCACGATATAGGCAAGCCGAAAACCAAGGCATGGGATTCGAATGCGGGATGGACATTCTTCAATCACAATTACGTGGGGGCAAGGATGGTGCCGCGTATCTTTAGGACGATGAGACTGCCGCAGAACGAGAAGATGGACTATGTGACGAAACTCGTTAATCTTCACATGCGTCCTATCCACCTTATCGAAGACGAAGTGACTGATTCGGCGGTACGCCGTCTGCTCTTTGAGGCAGGCGATGATATAGACGACCTGATGATTCTCTGTAACGCCGACATCACATCCCGTAATCAGGAGAAAGTGGAACGCTTCCATAGGAATTACGAACTCGTCAGACGCAAGATGGTGGAACTGGAGGAAAGGGACCGTATCCGCAATTTCCAGCCTCCTGTACGCGGGGATGAGATAATGGAAATCCTTCATTTGCCACCATGCAATCAGGTGGGTGAGATAAAAAACGCTATCAAGGATGCCATCTTGGACGGCATTATTCCCAACGAATACGAACCGGCCAGAGCCTTTATGCTGGAGAAGGCGAAAGAGATGGGGCTGTGGAACGGATAATACGCTTGTCCTTTATTAGAAAACACGAATAACAAGGAAAAATAAAATCAACAGATACAATGTTACAGATTTACAACACTCTTACTCGTCAGAAAGAGTATTTCCGCCCGCTGCACGAAGGTCGTGTAGGGATATATGTATGCGGTCCGACTGTCTATGGCGATGCCCATCTTGGTCACGCCCGTCCCGCTATCACGTTTGACTTGTTGTTCCGCTATCTGCGGCATCTCGGCTACAAGGTTCGTTATGTGCGCAACATAACCGATGTGGGACATCTGGAGCATGATGCCGACGAAGGGGAGGACAAGATAGCCAAGAAAGCGCGTTTGGAGCAGTTGGAGCCGATGGAAGTTGCGCAGTACTACACCAACCGTTATCACCACGATATGGAGGCGCTTAACGTACTTCCGCCGTCCATTGAGCCGCACGCCAGCGGACACATAATGGAGCAGATTGAGTTCGTGCAGAAGATTCTTGACAAGGGCTACGCCTATGTCAGCAACGGCAGTGTCTATATGGACGTGGAGAAATACGCGCAGGACTTCCATTATGGCAAACTCAGTGGCCGTAATCTGCAGGACATACAGACCGACACACGCGAACTGGACGGACAGGACGAGAAAAAGCACAGTTACGACTTCGCCTTGTGGAAGAAGGCCTCTCCCGAACATATTATGCGCTGGCACAGTCCTTGGTCCGATGGCTTCCCGGGATGGCACATGGAGTGCTCTGCAATGGGCTGCAAGTATCTGGGCGAGGAGTTTGATATCCACGGCGGAGGAATGGATCTCGTATTCCCTCATCACGAGGCGGAAATAGCGCAGAGTTGCGCCGCTTTGGGACACGATACCGTTCGCTACTGGATGCACAACAATATGATTACCATAGCCGGCAAGAAGATGGGCAAGAGTTATGGGAATTTCATTACGTTGGAGCAGTTTTTCTCCGGTGAACACAATCTTTTGTCCAAGCCGTTCTCTCCGATGACCATCCGCTTCTTCATCCTGATGGCACATTATCGTTCCACGGTGGACTTTTCAAGCGAAGCACTCGAGGCGGCAGAGAAAGGTCTGACAAGGTTGCAGGAGACATACACACGCTTGATGAACCTCAAGGCAGGAGAGAAGACCACTATCGAACTGCCTGATCTCAACCAGCTGTGTACTGATGCAATGGATGATGACCTGAACAGCCCGATAGTCATATCCCATCTCTTCGATTCGGCACGCGCTATCAATACCATACACGATGGAAATGCCACTGTCTCGCAAGCCGATTTGGATACCATGCAAAGCGCATGGAAGACCTTCGCGGTGGACATCCTTGGGTTGCGTCTGGAAGATACGGCTGCAGGTGCGGACAATACGAAGATGAACGCCTACAAAGGCGCGGTGGATATGCTTCTCACTATGCGCTTGCAAGCCAAGCAGGAGAAGGATTGGGCGAAAAGCGACTATATACGCGACCAACTTGCAGCCCTCGGTTTCAGTATCAAGGACAAGAAAGACGGCTTCGAGTGGTCACTCTGACGCGGAATGGCGTGGCATAATGACATAGGCAGATGGGGTGAGGACGTTGCTGCCAACCTGCTCGTGCAGAAAGGGTATAAGATAGAGGCGCGCAACTGGAAGGAAGGAAAACTTGAGGTGGACATTATCGCTGCGGACAGCCAGAATATTGTGTTTGTGGAAGTCAAGACACGGGCGACAATGTTCGCGGGCAAACTGCCGGAAGAATACGTGGACAGTGAGAAGGAGACCAATATATGCCGTGCCGCTCATGCGTACATCAAGCAAAACCGTATTACGAAGGCCGTACGTTTTGATATTGTCAGTCTTTTGGTGGATGGCTCAACGCACGAAATATCCCGCTTGGAACATATCGAAGACGCTTTCTATCCGCCTTTGCGGACAGTGACTGCGGGTTCTTATTCTGGACAGCATCGTTGGCAGACAAAAGGCAAACGGCGCGGACTGTAAATGTTACAAACAGGTAAGCACAAACGAGAGAATACGTATATGCAATCGCTTCCGACGGATTATGATATCATAGTGGTGGGTGCCGGTCACGCAGGTTGTGAGGCGGCTTCCGCTGCGGCACGCTTGGGAAGCCGGACACTGCTCATCACGCCTGATATGAACAAGATAGCACAGATGAGTTGTAACCCCGCTGTTGGGGGAATAGCAAAGGGTCAGATAGTCAGGGAAATAGATGCCATTGGGGGTATGATGGGTATCGTTACTGACCGCACGGCTATACAGTTCCGTATGTTAAATCAGAGCAAAGGTGCAGCAATGTGGAGCCCGCGCAGTCAGAGTGACCGCAAGCGCTATATTGAGGAATGGGTGAATATTCTCTCTTCTACGCCCAACTTGTCTATTTGGCAGGACACAGTAAATGGCTTGGTGATTAAGGACACCTCATCTTCTAAAAGTGCTTCTCAACGGTTTGTTATAAAGGGCGTTACAACTCAATTAGGTATCACTTTCACGGCTCGGGCAGTAGTTCTTACCGTGGGTACGTTCCTTAATGGGTTGCTTCATTTCGGAGGGCAGAAGATATCGGGTGGTCGCATCAGCGAACCCGCCTCATTGGGTATTACGGAACAACTCAGGCAGTTGGGATTTCGAGCCAACCGTATGAAAACAGGTACCCCTGCCCGTATAGATAAACGAAGTATAGATTTCTCTGTTCTCACCGAGCAAAAAGGTGATGACACCTTCCATCATTTCTCGTATTTGCCTTCCGTTCATCGTCGCTTGAAGCAGGAGAGTTGTTGGATAACCTATACCAACGAGCGGACACACGACCTTCTTCGCGACCATTTGGAAGAGTCGCCGATGTACAACGGACAGATACAAAGTATCGGTCCTCGCTACTGCCCCAGTATCGAAACGAAGATTGTAACGTTTGCTGACAAGAACGCCCACCAGCTTTTCCTTGAACCGGAAGGTGTAGACAGCAACGAGTACTATGTGAACGGTTTCTCCTCCAGTATGCCGTGGGATGTCCAGTGGCAGGCGTTGCGTACCGTACCGGGATTGGAAAACGTAATTCTGTATAGGCCTGGCTACGCAATAGAGTACGATTTTTTTGACCCTACCCAGCTTTTTCATTCGTTGGAAACTAAGATTGTAGGAAGCCTGTTCTTTGCGGGTCAGATCAATGGCACCACCGGCTATGAAGAAGCTGCGGGACAGGGATTGATGGCAGGTGTCAATGCTCATAGGAAAATCTCTGGTGAGCAGCTGTTGGTTTTGGGCCGGGACGAGAGTTATATTGGTGTGCTTATTGATGACTTGGTTACAAAGGGAGTGGACGAACCGTACCGTATGTTTACATCCCGCGCCGAGTACCGCATTCTTTTGCGTCAGGATAATGCAGATATGCGACTGACAGAAATGAGTCATTCTATCGGTCTTGTTTCCGCAGAACGCTATAGACTGTATAGCGTCAAGCGGGATATGATAGAAAGCATGATTCGTCATTTGCAGCAAACAACTGTCCAGCCAAACAAGGTGAATGACTATCTCTGTCGGATAGGTTCTTCTCCTCTTTCCCATCCTGTCCACTGCAGCGAATTGGTTTCCCGCCCGGGAGTAATGCTGACAGAACTAATCGATCAGGATGCGGAACTTCAGTCTGTCTTTGATTCTGCCTTTTCTGCGGTAGAGGGTCTGTATTCCGATGAAGAAAAGTCGGTATTCCGCCATGAATTGACTGAAGCGGTCGAGATAGAAATCAAATATGATGGTTATATCCGCCGCGAGAGGCAGATGGCTGACAAACTGCATCGTCTGGAGGCGGTGCGGCTTCCTGATGATTTCGACTATATGTCTGTTCAGTCGCTTTCTACGGAAGCGCGTCAGAAGCTTTCCTCTATCCGCCCTGCCACTATTGCCGAGGCAAGCCGCATTCCCGGAGTGGGTCCTAACGATATCAGCGTCCTTCTTCTGCTGATGGGGCGGTAGCAGACAAATGTTCCACGTGAAACATAAAAAACACATATACTATGACACAAGAGCTATTCAAGCAACTTATCCGCAACGTGCCCGACTTTCCCAAGCAGGGCATACAGTTCAAGGACATTACCACCGCATTGAAAGACCCCGCCTGTCTGCGTTGGATACGCGACGAGGTGGCTGACTTGTACCGTGACAAGGGCATCACACAGGTGGTCGGACTGGAGAGTCGCGGCTTTATTATCGGTCCTGCAGTCGCAATGGAACTTGGTGCTGGGTTCGTACTCGCCCGCAAGCCGGGCAAACTGCCTGCGGACGTAATCAGTGCTACCTACAACAAGGAGTATGGAACCGACACCATCCAGCTTCATCGGGATGCGCTGACAGAAAACGACATTGTGCTTATTCACGATGACCTGTTGGCAACAGGCGGTTCCGTACAGGGCGCTATACAACTTGTCAAAAAAGCGGGTGTGAAGAAAATCTATGTGAATTTCCTCATCGAGCTGGACGGACTGGACGGCCGCAAGGCTATTGACAAAGACATCGAGGTGACAAGTCTGATACGGCTCTGAACGGGTGGTTCCGGTAAGCGAACATATAAGGCAACTGCTTCGGCAGATACCCGAAGAGCCCGGTGTCTATCAGTACTTTGACAAGGAAGGCACGGTCATCTATGTGGGGAAGGCGAAGAACCTCCGTCGGCGCGTATCGAGTTATTTCCAGAAGGAGCACGAGTGGCTCAAGACACGGCAACTGGTACGGCATATAGCCGACATACGCTATGTGGTGGTGCCGTCGGAGCAGGATGCTTTCCTGTTGGAGAACAATCTGATTAAGCAGTATCAGCCCCACTACAACATTCTCCTGAAGGACGGCAAATCTTACCCGAGTATCTGTATTACGAAGGAGCCGTTTCCTCGCGTTTTTAAGACCCGCAAGATACTGAAAAATGCGGGTGAATACTACGGTCCTTACAGCTACGGGAATACGGTGGATCTGGTGTTGGAACTCATCCACCGCCTATGCCCCATCCGCACATGCCAGATGCCTCTCACGCAGAAAGGCGTGGAGGAAGGGAAGTACAAAGTCTGCCTCAAATACCATCTGCATACCTGCTGCGGAATATGTGAGCGGAAAGTGAGCAGGGAGCAGTACGATGACTATATCGAAATGGCGCGAAAGATTATTCGTGGTGACGCACGGTTGCTTGCACGTCGGTTGCAGCAGCGTATGAGCGAATTGTCAGCATCGATGCGGTATGAGGAGGCGGGTGAGGTGAAGTCACAGTTGGAGATGTTGGATAAGTTCTGTAGCAAAACAGTGATTACCAATACTGTGTCGGGCGATTTGGACGTGTTCGGCTACATAGAGGAGGGGCAGAACATCTATGTGTCTGTGCTGCATGTGCATAACGGATCGATTGTACAAGGTCAGACCGTTACGTTCCGCCGCCAGTTGCAGGAGAGTAAGGAGGAGATGTTGGCAATGGCTATGCACCGGCTGCGGGAGATGCTTGGCAGTACGACAAAGGAAGTGATAGTACCTTTTATTCCTGATTTATTCGATGAAAATCTGCGTGTGAACATAGCGATTTCCGGCGACAGGAAGCGGTTGCTCGACCTTGCGATGAAGAATGTGTTGCAATATAAGGACGACTGCCTCCGTCAGGCGGACAAGCTTAACCCCGACCAGCGGAGCATGCGTCTTTTGGGACAGTTGCAATCGCTTTTGCAGTTACCAACTTTGCCTGTTGTCATCGACAGTTTTGACAATTCAAACATTCAAGGATCGGATGCGGTGGCAGGTTGTGTGGTGTTCCGTAAGGCTCGACCTGCAAAGAGCGAGTACAAGCGCTTCAAGATTCGTTCAGTCAGCGGACCGGATGACTATGCTGATATGCGCGAGATTGTTAGGAGACGTTATTCGGATTTGCTCGATGAAAACAAGCCTTTGCCCGATTTGATTATAGCCGATGGTGGTGAGGGTCAGATGAATGCTATCCGCGAGGTTTTGGAGCGTCAGCTCGGCCTGCATATACCCGTTGCTGGACTGAAGAAGGACGACAAGCATCGTACCAATGTGCTGCTCTATGGTACACCTCCGCAGGAGTACGGAATGAAAGTGACGGATGAGTTGTTCCGTCTGTTGGTTCAGATTCAGGATGAGGTTCACCGTTTTGCCATATCGTACCACAAGCAGAAGCGCAGTAAGTCGCAGACGCATAGCGAACTCGATGATATAAAGGGAGTTGGAGAGGTTTCCAAGCAGAAGTTGCTGCGTCATTTCCATTCTGTGGCTCGCGCTAAATCGGCTGAATTGGACGAGTTGCGGAAAGTCCTCGGAAACAGTTTAGGTACAAAGGTTTACGAGCATTTCCGAGGTATTTTATCCCTTTGAGAATTGCATATTTTTCTTTACGATGAGCAGATATACGTTAAAATCTGATTCCGTTGGCGGTTTTTCGCTGTTTGATGAGGATGGTCAGTCAGTTTCGGCGAGCAAATGGCTGCAGTCGTTCTCACCGCGCCGGGTGCTTGCGTTGCACGGCTCGATGGGTGCGGGTAAGACTACGTTCGTCAAGTGGCTGTGCGAAGGGCTCGGTGTGGAGGATGCGGTGAACAGTCCCACCTTTGCCATCGTCAATGTGTACGATGTGCCTTGCCACAACCTTTATGACAATGCGGATGACGCAACGGAGGAGTTGTACCATTTCGACTGCTACCGTCTCAACTCTCTGCGCGAGGCGTTGGATCTTGGGATGCCCGATTATCTGGATTCGGGCCGTTACTGCCTTATCGAGTGGCCCGATGTGGTGGAGCCGTTGCTGCCTGAAGATGCGGTCAGTGTCCGTTTCACGGTGTCGGCTGATGGCTGCCGTGTCTTGGAGGTGGAGTGAAATCGAGGTACGGGCGCAGTCTGCCGGCTTCCTCTTGGGTGAGAACGGCGGGACAGAGGTCGTCCATTCCCGATAAGCGTATTCTGCGCCGCCGTGTTTCGTAGATGGCTTTGGCTTGCGTGAAACGGATGTAGGGATGGCGGTTCAGTTGTTCCACGGAGGCCGTCTGCACGTTGATTCTGTGTATGAGTGCCGTGTCTGCTGTCAGGTGCGGCGTCACGGAGTCCCACAAAACGTAGTCCAGTTGCTTTATTTCGCGCAGTTGGTCCGGATGGTAATAGCCGCCTAATTGGTCGCGGTAGCGGATAATCTGCCGTGCCGTGTAGCCGCCGATGCCGCGTATGTACTGCAGGTCGTTGGTGTCGGCGGTGTTCAGTTCGATGACGGTGTCTTTCTTCTCATGTATCTGGCCTGTTTTCAGCAGACTGTCCCGCCGCGCTTGCCGTGCGCGTTCGATGCTGTCGTGGCGGGCCTCGTATATGTGGTGTATGCTGTCCCGCCGCAGGCTGTCGCGCAATATGCGTTCCTGCCGTTCGGTGAAGAAAGGCATGGTGTCGATGGCGATGTACGGCCGCAGTGCCTGGAACGCGCTGTCGGTCAGTCCGTACAGCCGCCGGAAATCATCTGCGCGGCGGAACCGTCCGCCTTTTTCTCGGTAACGGATAAGGTTGCGTATCTGCCACGGCCGGAGTCCCAGCTGTGCGAGTGTCAGGCTGTCAGCAGTGTTGGGGTCGAAGGGTCGGAGGATAACGGTATCCCTCTCTGTCTGAAGACTTTGCAGCGTGTCTTCCACAGGTCTGTTATCAGCCGACGGCGATGGCAGGAAATGGATGAAGAGTCGCAGTGTCAATACAAAAGCAAGGAACAGGAGCAGTCCTATCCCTTGTTTTCGGTTGAATATCGGCTCTTTGTCAGCCATCTCTTTATCTGACAAACTCGGTGAACACCGTCCGTTCGGGGTTCACGAATATGTCGCGCAGTATCTGTTCGGTCTTGCCGTTGGCGATGATGACGCGGGTGCCGTTTTGGGCGGTGAGCGTTGCGGTATGGTATTTTGACTGCATGCCGCCTCTTCCCGCGCTGCTCTTTGAGGTCTGTATGTAGGCGGACATGTCGTCGGTTGCCCGTACGGTTCGTATCACCTTGCTCTTCGGGTCGGCGGGGTTGCCGTCATACAGGCCGTCTATGTTGCTCAGGATGACCAGCGTCTCCGCTCCCATCATCTTGGCTGTCAGGCCCGACAGTTCGTCGTTGTCGGTGAACATCAGTTCGGTGACGCATACGGTGTCGTTCTCGTTCACGATGGGTATCACGTCGTTCTCCAGCATCACTTCCATGCACTGTTTGAGGTTCTTGTATTGTTCTTCCCGCTCGAAGTCCTCTTTCATGGTCAGCACTTGCCCCACGTGGAGGTTGTGTTCGCGGAAGAGGGTGAAGTAGAGGTTCATCAGTTTGACCTGTCCCATGGCGCAGTACAGTTGTCGCTGTTCCACCGAGTCCAGCGGGTTCTCCGCTTTCAGCAGGGTCTTGCCGCATGCGCCGGCGCCGCTGGAGACGAGGATGACCTCATATCCTTGTTCGCGCAGCCATACCAGTTGGTCAACGAGTGCGGATATGCGCGTGAGGTCTATGCGTCCTTCGGCTGTGGTCAGCACGTTCGACCCTACTTTTACTACTATTCGTTTCATCATTGTTGCTCTGTTATTTCATACCTGCTTTCAGGCAGCTGACCACGGCGGCGTTGAAGCCCTTGCGGTCCAGTTCGTTCAGTCCTTTGATGGTGACGCCTCCGGGGGTGGTCACTTTGTCGATGGCGGCTTCGGGGTGCAGTCCCGATTCGCGCAGCAGCGACACGGCTCCCTGCATGGTCTGCATGGCTATCTGTTGCGCCTGATGCGGGTAGAAGCCCATTTCCACGCCGCCTTCGGTCATGGCGCGAACCATGCGCATCACGTAGGCTATCCCGCACGATGCCATCATCATGCCCGCTTCCACCTGCTTCTCTTCCACTTCCATCACCTCGCCGCAAAGGCTGTACAGACCGGTGACTTTGCGGATGTTCTCTTCTGTCGCCTGCCCGTTATGTGCCACGAAACTCATACTGTTCCCGTATTCGGCGGCTATGTTCGGTATCACGTAGAAGTACTGCCCTGCGCCACCGAGTTTCGATGACAGTTTGTCCGTGCCGTAGTTGGCGGCGTCTGATACGATAATCTGCCTGTCGAGGTCCAGTTCGGGACGTATCTCGTCCAGTACCTTGTCCATCAGCCACGGCTTGACTGCCAGCACCACTATGTCTGCCTCACGTACGGCTGCTTTGTTGTTATCCGTTACCGTCACGGAGGGGTACTTCTATTTGAACTCTTTGAGTGTCTGTTCGTTCTTGTCGGCGATGGTCAGTGCTGTTTGCCCCGAGTGTATCCATCCGTGAGCCAGCGCGCCGCCCATATTGCCGGCGCCTATCAGTGCAACTTTGGTCATTGTTCTGTCTGTTTTGGTGGTAAATACTTTTTTTGCGCCGCAAAAGTATGGATTTTTCGGTAATCGGCAAAAAAACAATCGAAGCCTCCTGTGCCGATGCGTCTAATTGTGTGGTTCTCATTGAGTTTGTATTGTGTTTGCGGATTCTCTGCCGTCTGGTGTCATTTTTAAGTATATTGTAATCACTGTTTTTCAGCGGTTTTTATGCATACAGCATTGGGACGTTATTGGGTGATTATTGGGTGATTATTGGGTTGTTATTGGGTGATTAATGGGTTAGTCGGCAGACCCCAGTGTCACCTCAGCGTACTTTCAGCCGTGTCCTGTTATTGGGAAACGCGGATATCCGTTACGTTCTTTCTTTTTGATTTTGCTGTGGTCTTGTCTGCCATGGTAGATGCACCACGGTGGCTGTGCCTTTACGGACAATGTCGCGTCTTTTTATATGTAAAATTGTGCAAAATGATACAAAAATGTATAAAAAAGCAAAATAATTGCTTAAAAATTTGTGCATTATAGAAATTATCGATACGTTTGCCGCAATTGGAGAAAACGGCGTAAGTCTTCGGATTGTTTTTAGACCTGCCCGTAAGTCAAAAAGGTAAACCATAATACGAATGTATAAAAATCCAAAACCTATGAAAAAACTACTTTCTCTTTTTGTGCCGCTGCTGGCACTACGGGGATAGTTGTATATACCGTGCCGCGCACACGATAAACCGCGCAAAACGACCTTTGACAGATTGTAAACAGAGTGAAAACAGCATAAAAATTGCTGAAATCAACAAAAAATATCCGATTTGAGCATTTTTTAACAGAATAATTTGCTCAAATCAGCTAAATACAGTACCTTTGCAGCACTTTTTAACAAGAATATGTTATGGAAGAGCAGTTGTACGGACGCGAGAAAGAGGCAAAGCTGATAGAGAGTTATCTCCAAAGCGGCAGGTCGGAGTTCGTGGCGGTGTATGGGCGCAGACGTGTGGGAAAAACCTTTCTGCTGCGACAAGTGCTGGACAAGCATCTGTGTTTCAGTTTCACCGGTATGGCGAACACCACTGGTACGGAGCAGTTGAGGAACTTCAACCTTACATTGAGGCAATACCGTCCGGATGCCCCTGTATGTGCGAACTGGCAGGAGGCTTTTGTGGCGTTGCAGCGTTTCCTTGATAGGGTGAAACGGGAGACGAAGGTGGTTCTCTTCGATGAGTTGCCGTGGATGGACACTCCGAAGTCGCATTTCCTGTCCGCTTTCGAGCATTTCTGGAACGCTTGGGCTTCCGCCCGCAGCGACATCAAACTGTTTGTATGCGGCAGTGCCGCCTCGTGGATGTTGGACAATGTAATCAACAGCCACGGCGGACTGCACAACCGCGTCACGCACGAGATGCTGTTGCAGCCTTTCACGCTCGGCGAATGCAGGAGTTATTTGCATGCCCGGCGTTTCGGCTACAGCGACAAGGAGGTGGCGGAGTGTTATATGGTGTTCGGCGGCATACCTTATTATCTGTCGCTTTTGGACAAAGAGCAGAGTCTTGCGCAGAATATCGACAGGCTTTTCTTCTCCCCTACCGGCGAACTGCGCAACGAGAAGGAGAATCTTTTCCGGTCGCTGTTCCGCCACTCGGAGGACTACACCGCCGTCATCAACGCTCTTTCGGCGGAAGTCAAGGGACTGACCCGCTCGCAACTGCTTGACGCGACCAAACTGAACAACAACGCTTTGTTCGGGAAGCGGTTGGATGAGTTGGAGAAATGCGGTTTCATCCGGCGGTACGAGGATTATTCAAGCCGGCAGAGGCAGACCGTGTTCCAACTTACAGACCCGCTGTGTCATTTCATCCATTCGGTGGCGGAGAAGAACCGGCATCATGATGAGGAGTTCTGGTCACATTCACAACTTAGCCCGATGTACAACACTTGGGCGGGACTGGCTTTTGAGATTCTGTGCCTGAACCATATAGCGCAAATCAAGCAGGCGTTGGGCATATCGGGGATGCAGACGAGTGTGTACTCGTGGCGCACGCCCGCCGATGCCGGCAGAGGGGCGCAGATAGATATGGTGATTGACCGTGCTGACCGCTGTGTCAATGTGTGTGAGATGAAGTTCTGCCGCGAGGAATACGAACTGACACGTCTGGAGAGCGAGCGGCTGGAACACCGTCTGTACAGTTTTATGCGATACGCGGAGCCGCGCAAGTCACTCCGCCTGACGATGATAACGCCTTTCGGCATCAAACAGAACACACACAGTCATCTCGTGCAGAACGAAATAACAATAACTGACTTGCTCAAATAATCTCTTTCCGTCTTTTTTCATTCTGTGCGCCTGACCATTATGGTGGTTAGGTGCTTTTGTACAATCTGTCCCCCAAAAAATCAAACGATAGGTAATAAACAAACCAAAATATTAACGCAAACAAATACACCTATGAAAAAACTACTTTCTCTTTTTGTGCCGCTCATGGCACTGTTCCTCACCCTTTCGCCGCAGACGGCGAAAGCGGACTATGTGGATGACAACCTCATAAAGCCGTTGACAATTGAAAAAACAGCTACCACTTCAATTAATTTAAAGTTTTATAGAGCTGCTGCAACATCCGGAAATTCAAAAGTGACCATTAACTTACAATACAGATACTACAAAAATGGTGCGTGGTCAGCATGGACAAATGTCGCAACAGCTGGTACAACGACATACGGTGGTTTGTATTCAGCCTCTACTTCTGCAACATTATTGAATGGTGTAGCAGGAAAAATTCAATTACGAGGAATAAACCCCACTGGTTTTAGTAAAAGTTCATCAGATTATTATCAATTTGAAATAATTTCCGGTGCATCACCAAGGCCAAGCATTACTATATCTGGTAATATAATGTCATTGATTGTTGGTTATGACACAGACAATGAAACTACAGCTCAAGCAACTTTGGCGGCTGCTGATGAAATACCATCGGAGTATTGCTTTTACAAGTTATTTCCAAAAATAACATCAAGCTCTATGGTTCCTTTATACACGGAAGAACTGATTTTCCCTGCAACGAAACTCAAAAACCATTGTTACGAGAGTATGTTTGATGGATTAGTAAATAGTTCATACGGTCTTTACAGTGCTCCGACTTTTTTAGCCACTGACTTTAAGGATAAAGATGGTAATGATGTTTCAAGTTCTTTTGCTCGGTTGTGTTATGGTTGTAGTAATTTCACGAATATCCATGTCAATTTCCAGCATTGCTATGCTGCCGGAGAAAACAATCTGACCAACTGGTTGAACGGTTGCAGTACAAAGAAAACTATTTATGCTCCTGAGGCTTTCCGCACCTGCGCCAATAACAATTCCGGTAATTCGGATGCTGTATGGAACGGCTGGACCAAAACAGAGTGGAGCAAGGATGTGGGTCCTTCCACACACACCGTCACGCTTGATGTGGATGCCACGGACAGTTACGGTACTCTGACAGCCGCTTCGATAGCGGATGTGCCTCACGGCGCGACCATCACCGTTAGCAGCAACACCATAACCATCAACGGCACGACCGTCACCGCAACCAAGACATCTGACGGCGGTGGTTACAATTATGCCTTTGCCGGTTGGTACAATGGCGCGTCACAGTTGACAGGTAACAGCAATACCGTGGACGACGATATGACCATCACCGCCCACTTCACCCGCGCTGTCAACACCTACTACGTGTCATTTGACCCGGACGATGGCAGCGGCACGATGACCGACCAGACCTTCACCTACGGCGTGGCACAGACTCTCAAACCGAATGCCTTCACCGGCCCGGCTGCCACCGTAACCTACAACTACAACGGCGCGACAGGCGGCACCAGCCCCGCTTCTGAATCAGTCAATGCCTCCTTCTATATGTGGATGGACGATGACTTCAATTTATACGAGGACGGACAGAGCGTCAATAGCCTCACCGCCACCAACGGCGCGACCGTGGCTCTGACAGCCATTTGGGATTTCGACCAGGAAGTGACACTCCCCTCACCCGTCAAGACAGGTTACACATTTGTTCAGTGGGAATATGGAGAGGCTCCGCTTATTCTCATTGCCGGCGAAGCTGGAGAAGGGTATGCTCCTGACGAGGATGTCACATTGAACGCTCATTGGAACGCTATCACCTACAACCTCACCTACAACGGTCTGGAAGGTGCGACACACTCCAACCCGGCGACCTACACCATTGAGACACCGACCATCACGCTTGCCGACCCGGGTACACGCACAGGCTACACCTTCACGGGCTGGACTTGCGGCGGCAGCCCCATTACACAGATAACAGTTGGCTCCACAGGCGACAAGACCATCACCGCCAACTGGACGGCGCAGAACTACACATTGGCTTGGGTGACGGACGGTGACGCGCTGACGGGCGACTACACTACCGGCACAGTGGCTTACAGCACGACCATCGTTGCTCCGAACACACCGACCAAGACGGGTTACACCTTCACGGGCTGGCGCAGCAGCATCAGCGGTAATGTTGAAACGCCCTCGACCATGCCCGCACAGAATCTGACCTACACCGCCACATGGGAAATTGCCTTCTCGGGCATCATCCTGTGGGACAACAAGGACGATGATTACTACGATGCGTTCAAAGCCCACCACGGCGAAACGGCGGATGTGCTCTATCCCCGCCAGTTCACCCAGGGCAACTGGTCCACACTTTGCCTGCCGTTCATTGTGAACCGCGCCACGATGATGTCGCAGAAGCTGAACGGAAGCGTCTATGAGTTCAAGTACGCGACCGGCGACGCCGATGAAGGTGACAACGTAATGCTGTACTTTGCGAAAGCCAACACGATGGAAGCAGGCAAGTGCTATATCGTGAATGCGAACAGCGCGCTGGCTGCCAAGACATCATTCACGTTCAGCAATGTGACCTTCAATCTGGCGAACGATCTGGAAGAGCACCTTACCTCGGCATCGGCTTACGACAACTTGCCGGAGACCAAGACGCAAGGCACAATCGGACTGGTAGGCACGCTGCGCAAGGGCACGCTGATAGGAACAGCCACCGGCAACACGTACATGGGTCTGAAGAACAACAAGATCTGGTATCCGAACCCCAGTGTAGGCAATGTCATCCTTGCGTACCGCGGCTTGTTCCGCAGCACGGAGGCACTGAACGCCGGCCGCGTGCGCATCGTTGTGGAAGGCGAGACCGTGACCGAACTGGAGGTGGTCAACGGCGAACTGAAAGAAGCCACCGAGGCACGCAAGTTCGTCCAGGACGGCATCCTCTACATCGAGCGTGACGGCGTAATCTACAACGCACAGGGACAGAAAGTGAAGTAATCTTCGGAATATCGGGAATCCCCCGAATATAATCCAAGTCGGAGCAGCCGCGTATGAAGACTGCTCCGACTTGTTTTGTTTGCGCCATTATCTTGCAAACTGGTCGGATTTTTGCCGTATGAATGTGCAAAAAGATAAGGAAAAAACATAAAAAGCAAAATAGTTGCTTAAAAATTTGCATATTGTTGAAATTATTGATACGTTTGCCGCTGTTGTAGAAAACGGCGTGGTTTGCGTTTTGTTTTTCTGACAATGAATCAGACGAATAAGGAGAAGACTCCGATCCGCAGATTCAGCGGATTGAACCGATATCTTTTCAGCAGTAAATTAGTAGAAAAAATAGTATAAATCATAAGCGTATGAAAAAGCATCTATCTCTTTTGGCACTTTGTGCCGCCATGTTATTCGCTTTTGCCCCGCAGACGGCAAGGGCGCAAGTGAACGAGTATCTCAAAGTGGTCGGAAACGCCACCGTTGTGGTCAAACAGACAGGTACGGTCAGCGAATGGCCCGACCTGTGGTACCAGATTGACGAGGGTAACTGGGTGCAGGTTCTTGAACCATGTTCTTTGACTGTGCCGACCAACTCTGGCAGTGTTCCGCATTATATGCGCTTCAAGGGTAACAACCCCGACGGTTTCAACAAGAGTAGTTCTAACTTCATCTCTTTCGCTATTACGGGCGGCAATCCTGCCGTACAGGGAAACGTGATGTC
This sequence comes from Paludibacteraceae bacterium, assembly GCA_017962005.1. Classification (GTDB taxonomy): domain Bacteria; phylum Bacteroidota; class Bacteroidia; order Bacteroidales; family Paludibacteraceae; genus Colicola. Next base: position 36,602 of record JAGCWE010000084.1, read on the forward strand.
GCTGATAGGTGGAGATAATTTCTCATCGCTCACCACTATCCCCTGCGACTATTGCTTCTACGCGCTGTTCTGCCCGTACCCGCCGGCTTCGTTCTCAACCTCGTTCAGCAGTTCGTTATCCACTTCCACGAGTCTGAGCAAGACACACGAACTGGTATTGCCCGCCACGACCCTGACGGCGTACTGCTATGCGTATATGTTTGCCGGCAACTCAGGGCTTTACACCGGTCCCTCGCTGCCTGCCACGGTGATGCAGCCCTGGTGCTATGCGCACATGTTCGACAACTGTATGAACAGTTTTTACAGTTCGACGGCGGCGAACAGCGGCTGGTATTTTTCCGCCATGCACCTTCCCGCCCAGCAGTTGGCTGAAGGCTGTTACGCGTTTATGTTCAACCGTTGCAGCAGCCTATATAACAACGATGCGAACAATTATTATATTCTGCCCGCCGAGGAACTTGCCCCCAAGTGCTATATGGGTATGTTCGGTCTGTACAACGCCAAATGCACCACGCTCAAGTATGTGGAGATCATGGCGACCTCCCTGCAGGACCGCCGTGGCGACGACCTGACCAACTGCTGCGCCTATATGTTCAACAACGCCATAGCCAATGCCACATCATATGGCCGTGGCGGTCTGTCCCTCCGTTTCTACTGGCTTGACTGGGGTGCGTACAACGGCTCGTCGCAAACAGGAAACGGACCGACGCAAAGCTGGTTCCTGGGTTACAGTGCGAGTTACAACACTTTCCTATACCAGAGCGGTCTGACTCCCATTACGAAAGGAGCTTCCTCTAATTATGCCAATACCATGTATTGCAATCCGTTCCCGTATTCAAGCACTCTGACCTCCAATAGTTTCACCTACCTCACTTTCGACTGCAAAACCAACGGCGGTACGTGGGAGTTGGATGATGACTACAACGTGGATATGCGCCGCGTAGTGCGTGCGGGCTACACCGCCAAGACGGTGCCTGCCGCCCCGCACAAGTTAGGTTGCACCTTCCTCGGCTGGTTCACCGCCCCCGACGGAGGCACACAGGTCAGCGAAGCCACTATCAAAACGCAGACCACGGCGCAGACCTACTACGCGCACTTTATGCCCAACGATGTGGACTTCACTGTCACCATTGCCAACGGCGCGCACGGACACGTGGTGGTAAGCCGCAACAACGCCCCTACTGCTACTTACACCGCCACCTCTTCGGTGCACAATATGTCCGAACTGACCATTACCGCCGTGCCTGACGCGGGTTACCGCTTCGCGGGCTGGACAGGCGAAGCCGCCACCATCAAAGCCGCCGAGGATGCAGGCAACACCTACTATCTGATTGACGATATCACCGTGGGCGCGACCTTTGAGGCGGACGAATGCACCGTGACCATCCAAACGCCCGCCGAGTACGGCACATTGGCAGCATCCGACGGCGTGAACGCTTATGCTTCAGGCGCCACATACACCTTCAACCGCCAGCTGGACCTCAACAAGGTGCTGACTTTCACCGCCACACCCGCCACCCACCGCCTCTTCACGGGCTTCACGGGTACGGAACTGGCAAACGTGACCGCCGCGCCTTACGTCTATGACCAGGCGGTGACAGGCACCTACACCATCACCGCGCTGACCCCGGACGAAGTGACCGTGGGCGCGACCTTCGTCAAGCCGACTTTCACTGTCACTACATCTATCACTGGCAAGAACGGAGGTTACGTTACCCTCACTGCCGATGGCTATCCCGACCGCACGGGCAGCGGAACGTATGACATTGACACACGAGTTACCTTGACTGCAACTCCCTCTAACGAGATGTTCAAGTTTGTCCGCTGGACGGATAACGACAGCGACAACCCCGTCCGCATAATTGACCTTACCGCCGATGTTGCTCTCGAAGCCGAGTTCGACCTTGACGGAGACCTCTGGTCTGCACCCGCCACCGTGGATGTCTATTCGTCAGGTGTCACCCCGACCTGCACTTCCACTATTACCACATCCAACTACCGCATCCTGTACAACCTCGATCCTGTGGTAGGAAATGACGGTATAACCTACACGCCCGTTGATATGGGCGGAGGTGTCGCTTGGGCGGACAGGAATGTCGGTGCTGCTGACCCGACAAAGTCCGGTTCCTATTTCTATTGGGGAGGAACAAAGGCCTACGGCGAAGACGGTTACACAACGGTATCAACCGCAAACTACTATACAGGGGTGGCAGATATGACGGCAACCACATCAACTGCTGTCGCTTCACAGTATCCCTTGCCCGCTGAAGCCGATGCCGCAACGCAAAAGATTGGCGGGCAATGGCGTATGCCTACTTACTATGAAATGAATAACCTCATTTCTTCCACTTACACAACCAACGCGCAGGTTAATTATAACTATACAGTTACCAATAAGTACTACACAGACGATAAGATTTTTATTCCTGCCGGTGGACGATATGCAACTGGTTTGGCTAAAGGGGCGGCATACCTATGGACAAGTACCGTAGCATATAAGAACGGAGCAAGTAGCAAACCGAATGTATATTATAATCATGCAATAAGAGGCAATACCACATCTACCGGCTATGCACTTGCCTACTATGCGATGCCGGTTCGTGCCGTCTATGTACCCTCGTTCGAGACCTGCACGCTGACCGTGATTGTTTATTGGGCTTCGACAGCCAAGTATTACTACAAGTACATCTGTGAAATAGGGCAGACCGTCACCATCAACCAGCATCCTGCCACTTCAGGCTATGCCTTCTCCGCTTGGCGCGAGAACACCTATTCCGGCGCGCAGCTTTCCACCGACAATAGCTATTCCGTCACCCTGACGGAGAACCAGACGATAGCGGCGCATTACGTATCCAACAGCAACGCCAAGTGGCTTCTGACCGCCACGGCTTCTCCAGGCAAGGGCGGATATGTGGACGGAGGCGGATATTACCTTTCCGGCACGAGCGTCACGCTTACAGCCACACCGAATGCCAACTACCGCTTTGTCCGTTGGTCAGACGGCAATACCGACAACCCGCGCACCATTACGATGCCCGGTGCCAATACGACTTATACGGCGGTGTTTGACGGCTCTGTGGCGGGCGTTACCTCCGCTGCCGCCAACGAGGAAGTGTTCGCTTATACCACCAACACCAACTACTACAAGATTCTGTATGATTATCCGTCTTCCGTAACAGGCGATGACGGCATCACGTATCGTCCGGTGGATATGGGTAACGGCGTGCTGTGGGCGAACAAGAACCTCGGTGCCGCTACTGAAACGGATCCTGGTAACTTCTACGTATGGGGCAAGACGACACCCTTCACATCGGTGGCTACCGGCACGTGGTACGCCGGTTCGATGGATATGCTGCTTACCACATCACAGGATGCCAGACCGCAATACCCCCTTCCCGCCGATGCGGATGCCGCCACGGTGAATATGGGCGAGCGGTGGCGTATGCCGAACTATGCGGAAGTCTATTATCTTGCCAACCCCACCGGAGCCACGGAAGCGGGTTCCGCCTCCGCAGGTATGACCTATACCAACAAACTCAGCGGCGAAACGCTGTTCATCCCCAATTCGGGGTTATATAAGTCGGGTACGACCAAGACCACCAACCAGTGTATGTTCTGGGGCAGCACGCTCGGCGGCTTCAACACCAACGGCTATAACAGTACCGCCGCCTATTACCAGAGCGGCGGAGCAAGTTATTCCAGTTCCTCGTATTCGTATCTTTATTTCGCCCTTCCCGTCCGCGCCGTGTATGTGCCTCCGTTCGAGACCTGCACGCTGAAAGTGACGGTATCAGGCGGCTCGAACCTTGTGGGTAATAGCAGCACGAGTACCTATTATTACTACTACATCTGCGAGGTGGGCCAGCGCATCCGTCTGACCGCGCAGCCTCATGCCGTGGGAGCAACCGATTGGACCTATGCTTTCACGAAATGGACAGATGATAACAACAGTAGCGCCGTACTTGGAACTGACCCGTTGATTGATTTTGTCATCACCGGCAATACGAACATTACAGCCACGTTTGCTGCCACCACATCCAATTTCTCCACCGTCTATGCTTTGCCGACACCCCGTTCGGGAGGTCTGGTCTATGGTGTGGGACGTTACGTAAACGGTGCGACCACCCAACTGCACGCCGTACCGAATGAGGGCTACACCTTCGTGAAATGGGAGGACAACAACTCCACCAACCCCTACCGCGAGATAACCGTGAACGGACACGCCACCTACAACGCCGTCTTCACCACCGCTGTGCCTGCCGCAGCCTCTGCGCACAAGTATGTGAACGTATGGCACGAGGCGACCACTACCACCACCGAGACGCTCTACGACGGCTCGCCGCTTGAGACCTGCACGCTCACGGTCAAGACCTACCAGTCGAACACCGCCAAAGCCACTTACAACTACGTCTGCGAGAAAGGACAGACAGTGACGGTCAGTGCCTTCACTAATACATCTTCTTACTCGTTGCTCCACTGGACGAATGCCGACTACGACATAATGAGTTATGACCCGACGGTGGAATTGGTGGTTACGGGCAATATGACCTATTACGCCACCTTCTATACCACCCGCGTCACGACCCGCACGCTGACGCTTGTTTCTTCGCCGTTGGAGGGTGCAATCTTCGATGGTGTGCTGAAGACCACCCGTCAAGGTGTGTATGAGGACGGACAGGTGACGAAACTCATTTGCCACCCCAATCCGCACTACCGCTTCCTCTACTGGGATGACGACCACGAGCTGACCGACCCCGAGCGCATCGTAACCGTGACAGCCGACCACACTTATACGGCGGTGCTGGAAATGGATTATGACCTCTCCACTGTTCAGTCCGAAGATGCTTTTGCCAGTGTGTATGGAAGTGGAACCTATATTGGAACTTATATAAGGTACAAACTGCCTGGCTATGATGCCAACGGCTACCGCCCCGTGGATGTGGGTGTCGGTGTGGCATGGGCGAACAAGAACATCGGAGCCGCTGACTCCACCAAGGCGGGCGACTACTTCGTCTGGGGTTTGACCACTCCCGCCACCACGGTGAACAGCAACGGAAGTGCCGGAACCTACTATGCCGGTGTCACATCCATGACCACCACAGCGGGGTATAGTACCATTCCGCAGAACACCCTGCCCGCCGAGGCAGATGCCGCCACACAGATTATGGGCGAGCGGTGGCGTATGCCGAACTGCACGGAGATATACAACCTGCAGGGCGTTATCGGCAGCGGTTCCGCCGAGGAAGGACAAGCCTCTGCCGGATACCGATATACCAATGTGGAAAACACGTCACAATTTATCTATATACCTGCCGCAGGATGTATGAAAACGAGCGGTTCCGGAACCGTGACCACCGGTACGACCCAGTTCTGGGGCAGTACGGTGGGTACAATCAGTGGCGCATCCTCGCGTCCGTCCTACTACCTGAGCGGCTCTTACAGTGCCGGTTCCACTTCCTACTACGCTTGGAGTGCCATGCCGGTTCGCGCCGTGTATGTGCCGCCGTTCGAGACCTGCTCCGTAACGGTGAAGACTCCTACCAACCAGTATATGTACATTTGTGAGGTGGGACAGCGCATCACTATCACCGCTTTCTACGGTGCTGCAACGGCTTCTAATCAGAATTATCGGGTGCGTGATTGGATAGACCAGAACAATGTTGTCGTCTCCACCGACCAGACCTATTCTTTCATTGCCCTCTCGAATGTGACACTGACGGTGAACTTCGTTGCTCCCACCACGAAGCGCACGCTTACCTTCAATGTGTCGCCTGCCGGAACAGGTACAGTGAACAACCTTGCGACTTTTGTCGGCAACTATGAGGACGGTCAGCATGTGCGTATTCCTGTCAAGGCGGCGGAGAACTACCGCTTTGCATACTGGAGCGATGACCACAGCAACACCGACCCCAACCGTATCTTCACGGCTACAGCCAACGCAACCTACACCGCCGTCTTCGAGCAGGATCTGTCGCAGGCTGCGGAAGCCACTATCGCGCAGGCTGCTACCGCCGACACCACGAAGATTCTCTATCCGCTGCCCGTCCTGTACAAGAACTATATGTTCTACACGCCTGTGGATATGGGTACAGGTACGGCTTGGTGTGATTACAACGTGGGCGTTACCGCTCCGTCTAGCCCGAACGGCAGTTACTTCTACTGGGGTGGTACGTCCGCCAAAACTGCTTACAGATATCAGGCCAGCACAACGTATTACTACAGCGGCATCACATCGCTCACCGATGGTTCCGAACTGCCGACAGGCGCGGATGCCGCTTATAGTGCGTTGAACAGCAACTGGCGCATCCCGTCGAAAGCCCAGTGGGATGCCCTTGTGAACAACTGTTCTACAGGAACGGCGAACACCTTTGTCAATCCGGGGGATGCTTCCAAGACGATTACGCTGCCCCAGACAGGCGTGTATGCTCCGACCACCAGTTCCAACGTAAGTATCACCAACGGCGTTACGGGTTATTGGAGCCGCACGCTGGCGGTGAAGAACACCTCCACCGTCTATGCCAGCCAGCCGTGGTGCTATTCCAATGGCGAGGTCATGTATGGCGACGGCGTACCTAACGCCAGCGGGCATGGCTATATCTGCTACGGTATGCCTGTCCGCGCCGTCTATCAGCCTTCGTTCACGCCCGACACCGTGCGTGTCCGCTATACCAACGGCGAGTCTGTGACGCGCACGAACACCTATCTCGTGCAGCGCGGACAGCCCGTGAAAGTGACAGCCATCCCCGATGACGGATATATATTCTCGAAGTGGAGTGACGACAATGTGGATGCCACCCGTTCGTTCTTCGTTACCGGCAACGTGACCCTCACCGCCGAGTTCGCCAAGAAATCGGAGAATCCCATCATCAACTTCATGAGCGAGGACGGACTGACGAAGATAACTTGGATGGAAGTGGAGAAGAATACGGTGCCCGTCTATGACGGCGAGGAGCCAACAAAGGAATCTACCGCCGAGTTTGACTATCCGTTTGCAGGCTGGACTGACGCGAACGACAATTTCTACGCCAAGAACACGTCTCTGCCCGCCGCCACGGAGGATATGGACTACTTCGCCACCTTCACGCCCGTGCGCCGCAGCTACACCGTCACCTTCCTCAACTGGGACGGCTCGACCCTGCAGGCAACTGATGTGGAATACGGTCAGACCCCGTCCTACTCCGGCACACCGACCCGTCCGGCGGACGCACAGTACACCTACACCTTCAACGGTTGGGACAACGAGGTGGTTGCCGTAACTGGTGCAGCCACCTACACCGCCACCTACAGCAACACGCTGAACAGCTACACCGTCACCTTCAAGGATGCGGCGGGCAACACCATTCAGAGCGGTACGCTGGACTATGGCGTGGTACCGACCTTCACGGGCGACATTCCTGTGAAAGAGTCTGCCGACCCAGACTATGTATGGAACTTCACCGGCTGGACTGACGGAAACGACAGTTTCACCGCCAAAGGCACGGCTCTGCCTGCTGTCGGCGGTACAACCGTCTATACGGCAACGTATGTGTATGATCTGAACTACCTGACCATCACCAATACGAGTAACAAGACAGGTTACGTTTATCTTGACCGCCGCTCGACAGGAGCCTACAGCACCAACAACCTGAATGTGGCGTACAGCATCAACGGCGGTGCATGGACGGACGAGATCACCTATGGCACTTCCGCTCACGACGGGTTGTCCGTCTCCCTGCCCGCCGGCCAAAGCATACGCTTCCGCGGCTACAACCTGATCAACGGCGCATGGCAGTGCGGCAAGAGCAGCAGCATCTATTTCGGCTTCAACTTCCCGACCTCCGGCACCACCTTCACGGTGAGCGGCGATCTGATGACCCTCGTGGCGTATCAGAACGGCGAGTTGCATACCTCCGAACATCCGATGGGGGCTTACTGCTTCCGTCAGTTGTTCAAGGACTGCAACAAACTGACCGACGCTTCCGGGCTGAAACTCTCCGCCACGACATTGAGCAACTACTGCTACCAGGCGATGTTCAGCGGCTGTACGGCACTGACCTCCGCGCCGCAGATATCCGCCACCTCGCTGGCGCAGTACTGCTGCGCAAGCATGTTCAGCGGCTGCTCGGCACTGACCACCGCACCGGCATTGCCCGTCACCACATTGGCTCCGTACTGTTACCAGTATATGTTCAGCGGCTGCACGCACCTGACGGCTACGCCGCAATTGCCTGCCACCACGCTGACGGAAGGCTGCTACCAGTATATGTTCCAGGGCTGCACTCTGCTGACCGATGTGCCCGAGGCATTACCCGGCACGAACCTGCCGCAGAACTGCTATGCATACATGTTCAGCGGCTGCTCGGCTCTGACCACCGCGCCGGAGATTATGGCTGCCGCCGATGCCGTTCCCGGACAGGGGGCGTGCGACAATATGTTCGCTTCTTGCACCAGCCTGACCAAGGCTCCGTCACGGTTGCTGCCGACCACCGTCACCAACAACCAGACCTATGGTCACATGTTCTACAACTGCACCTCGCTGACCGAAGGACCGGACATCTGCGTGACGAACATCAATGGTAATTCGTCCAACACCAAGATACAATGGATGTTTGGCAATGCTACGGCTCTGACGAAGATACGCGCCTATTTCACCGCTTGGGGGGCGATGTCGTTCTGCTCATATTGGACTAATAGCATCAACACTACGGGTTCGTTCTACTGCCCGCCTGAACTGGAACGCCGCTACAACGGCAGCGAAAGCACGCCGTCGTTCATACCCACTAACTGGACCGTCTATTCCTACGACATCACCCTCATCCCCGTAGGCGGACGTTGGGCGGACAACACAAGTACGGAGAAGCAGTTCACATGGCGCACCGACAAGAGCGACATTGACGACTTCATCGCGGCGCAGGTGGACGGGGAAGACAACAGCCTGATACAGGGCTGGTACCTCAACGCCGCCTGCACGGAAGCTACCACGGAGGAAGCCGTGAAAGCCGACCTCAGCGTACAGCGGACCGCCGAGACCAAGCGCATCTATGTCCGCTTGAGCGGCACGAACCCGACGCTGCTTTGGGACTTCAACGGTGGTACCACCACCTCCACGGAGGCGGAATACACCTTCGGTGTGATGGAGGTGGGTGACCCGATCACCGCTCCCGCCAACCCGACACGCTTCGGCTATACGTTCATGGGCTGGTCATCCGCACAACCTGCCGACAACACGCCGGTTGCAGTGGCAGCAACGATGCCTGCCACCGACCTCATCTACACCGCCATCTGGCAGGTGCTGCCCACCTACCTCATTACTGCCAACACCGGCATTATGGGTACGGCAACTCTGACGGCGGACCATTATGATGATGCCGAAGGAAGCGGAAGCTACATCGAAGGCACGCAGGTTACTATCACCGTAACCCCGTATTTCGGTTATACGTTCACCGGCTGGAGCGACAGCAACACGCAGAACCCGCGCACCATAACCGTCGGCAGCACGGCGGCGACCTACACCGCGCAGTTCTCCGCGATGGACGAGATTGACATCACCATGACCGAGGGCACGCTTGACTTCCCGACCTACGCGAAGAACTCGTTTGCCGTCATCGGCGAGAACGACCAAGTGGAAGTGCGTCTGTACTTCGGTGCTGCCATCTCCTCCGGCAACCACCTCGCCAATCTCTCTACGGACATAGCCAACAGCTACATCCTGCCCGACGGAGAGGAGAAACGGCAGATCGCTTCGGCTACGCTTGCCACAGTGACATACTTCGGCGAGACCTTCCGCGCGGCACGCCTCGTGGCGAAAGTGACCGACACCGACGGACGGAAGTACAATATCGACATCTACACCAACTACTGTATCAACTACGCCACCTTTGAGGAGGACTATACCTACAAGTATTACAGCAGTTACCTCCCCACTGAATCCAGTTGGGTGAACGGTCGCTCGTTCGAGTATGGCGAGGACAACTACATCGGTACGATGGTCATCCGTCCGGGCAATATCATGCGCTACTTCCTCAGTCAAGCGGGAAGTGACATCTATGATGTCTGCCAGATACAGTTGCAGTTCTATCCTGACAATACCAAGCCGGGTACCATACCGACAGGCGTTTATCCGATCAACTCGACGCAGGCTCCGGGTACCGTCTATATAGGTGCCATTCCGAGCAATTATCTGACCCGCCAGAGCAACTCCGTGAACGGCTATGCAGGCACAGGTTCGTGGGTGTTCCACGATATGGAGAACCAGTCCACGTATGTCCGCACGATAGACAACTGGGTGCTGCGCGGCGGATATGTGGAAGTGGTGAATGTGGACGAGAACTACTTCGTGCATGTTCACGCCTACACCGACGGCTATGCCACCAACGGCGAGGCGGACAATACGGTGATTGACTTCACCGCCGGTATCGGTTCTGTCTCAGCTCCTGTTACGGCGACGAACATCACCATTGCCGCGCAGACCACAGGCGGCGAGCAGCTCGCGGGTGCTGTGACGGCGGCAGTTGCCGGTGCTTCCAACTGGACGGATGTCACGCTAGGCCAGGGTACCCACAGCCTCTTCAGCGGCAACACGCTGGATATGACGGCAATGAAGCCCGGCTATATGTTCGACCACTGGGAGGTGAACGGCTCACCTGTTGCAGGTGAGGACTTCACCTACAGTTACACGGTTGGTGCTTCCGAAGCGAATATCGTAGCTGTGTTCGCGGTGGATACCCGTCCGTATTACACCCTCACCACCGAGACTGGCGGACGCGGTACGGTTACGCTGACAGCAGCAGGCTACATGGCACAGACCGGCAGCGGCTACTATGCGGAGAACACCGACGTTACGATGAGCGTTGCAGCCAATACGGGAAGCGCGTTCCTGCGCTGGAGCGACGGCAACACGCAGAACCCGCGCACCGTCACCGTGACAGGGAATATCACCTACACGGCAGAGTTCAGCCTTGAGTCGGCTGACCGGGCAGTCAATGTCTATCAGGCGGCTGCGGCTGACACAATGAAGATCCTGTACAACCTTGATGCCAAGACAGGCTTGGACGGCAAGACCTATATCCCCGTTGATATGGGTTACGGCGTGGCATGGGCCGACCGCAACGTGGGTGCAACCGGCACCAACGTAATAGGCAGTTACTTCCGCTGGGGCGACCCGGTTGCAAGCAATACGTTTAATTCGTCTATTCATATTGATGCAAGCGGATTCTCCACCGGTGACAAACTCTCCAACGAGCAGGATGCCGCATACGTCAATATGGGAACATGCTGGCACATGCCTGACAAGAATGAACTGCTGGCATTGAAGGGTAATACCGACTTGTCGAACAACAACACCTTCACCAACAGGACGGACAACACCAAGTCCATCGTCTTCCTTGCCGGAGGTTATAAGGGACAAAGTCATTATGATCCGGATTACCAGTACTACTGGTCAAGGGAATATGCTATGTATGGCTACAACAGCAAGACCAAATCCAACGAGAGAACCTGTTTCGCATTCGTAAGATGTACGGACAACGTGTATTATGCGAGCAACTATGACAAGGATGACTATTATGGCAACGAGTACTATCTCGGTATGCCCGTCCGCGCCATCTACGAGCCGCAGTACGCCACTTACACGCTGACCATCAACATCGGCTCGCAGAAATATCAGTACATCTGTCAGGCAGGTCAGAACATCACCGTGACGGCTGTCGCCACCGAAGAGGGTTACGTCTTCGACAAGTGGACGGAGGACGACAACACCAGCGCCACCCGCACCTTCACCTTGACAAACGATATGACCTACACCGCTACCTTCGTACTCGGGACACAATACTACGATCTTACCATTGAGAGCAACAACACGGACTATGGTACGGTAGATGTGCCTGCTATTGATGACGTGGAAAGCGGCACTGAAATCTCTGTCAGCGGCACCACGCTCACTATCGGCGAGACCACCGTTACCGCCACAAAGACGACGGACGACGCGCAGTACACCTACACCTTCAGCGGCTGGACGGACACCGAGGGCAACGCCCTTCCTGCCACCGTGACAGGCGACCTCAACATCCGCGCCAACTTCACCCGCACGACCAACACCTACACCGTGACATGGAAGAACGGCGATGTGGTGCTTGAGACGGACGAGAATGTGGCATACGGCGCGACCCCGACATACGACGGCTCTAACCCGACCAAAGACGCTACAGCCGAATACTCCTACGCCTTCAACGGATGGACACCCGAAGTGGTTGAGGTAACAGGCGATGCTACCTATACGGCTGCCTTCACCGGGACCCCGCAGAACTACACGCTGACGTGGGAGACGGACGGCGACGCGCTGACGGGCACTTACACTACCGGCACAGTGGCTTACAGCACGACCATCGTTGCTCCGAACACACCGACCAAGACGGGTTACACCTTCACGGGCTGGCGCAGCAGCATCAGCGGCACTGTTGAAACGCCCTCGACCATGCCCGCACAGAATCTGACCTACACCGCCACATGGGAGATTGCCTTCTCGGGCATCATCCTGTGGGACAACAAGGACGATGCGTACTACACCCAATTCAAGGATGACTACGACGGCACTACGGCGGATGTGCTCTATCCCCGCCAGTTCAAACAGGGCAACTGGTCCACTCTGTGTCTGCCGTTCAATGTGAACCGCGGCACGATGATGACGCAGAAGCTGAACGGAAGCGTCTATGAGTTCAAGTACGCGACCGGCGACGCCAATGAAGGCGACAACGTAATGCTGTACTTTGCGAAAGCCAATACGATGGAAGCGGGCAAGTGCTATATCGTGAATGCGAACAGCGCGCTGGCTGCCAAGACGTCATTCACGTTCAGCAATGTGACCTTCAATCTGGCGAACGATCTGGAAGAGCACCTTACCTCGGCATCGGCTTACGACAACTTGCCGGAGACCAAGACGCAAGGCACAATCGG
>JAGCWE010000085.1 GCA_017962005.1 Paludibacteraceae bacterium
ATATGATTATAGAGGATGATGGCTGGACGGCGCGTTCCGCTGACCGCAAACCGACGGCTCATTACGAGTTATCTGTTTGCGTACGTAACGGAAAGGCGGATATCTTGTCTACATTCGACTATATTCAAGCCGTTATGAAAGATAAATTTATTTAGACAACAAACGTAAATCATTAGTATGGCAAAACAAGACGCAATTGAGGTGGATGGCACCATTACCGAGGCATTATCCAATGCAATGTTCCGTGTGCAGTTGGCAAGCGGACACGTGATTTTGGCGAATATATCGGGAAAGATGCGTATGCATTACATCAAAATCCTCCCGGGAGACCGCGTTAAAGTGGAGATGTCACCCTATGACCTCACACGTGGTAGGATCAGTTACCGTTATAAGTAGGTAAAAGAAGGAGAATAACAAACGATAAACTACTGACAGCAATGAAAGTAAGAGCATCTGTTAAAAAGCGCAATGCGGACTGCAAGATAGTGCGTCGCAAAGGCAAGCTTTATGTAATCAACAAAAAAGAACCCAAAATGAAAATGCGTCAGGGATAACGCTTTTGTTTTGGTTAATCAATTAATTATATCCCAAAAGTAAATAATTATGGCTATAAGAATTGTCGGTGTAGATTTGCCACAGAACAAGATTGGCGAAGTCGGTTTGACTTATATCTACGGAATAGGTCGTTCAAGCGCAAAGAAGATTTTGGCCGATGCAGGCGTTGACCCAAGCATCAAGGTGCAGGATTGGACGGATGACCAAGCAGCTAAAATCCGTGAGATTATCTCGGCCAAATACAAGGTCGAAGGTGATCTTCGTTCGGAAACACAATTGAACATCAAGCGTTTGATGGATATTGGTTGTTATCGTGGTGTTCGTCACCGTATCGGTTTGCCCGTTCGCGGCCAGTCTACGAAGAACAATGCCCGTACGCGCAAGGGTAAGAAGAAAACGGTTGCCAACAAGAAGAAGGCCACCAAGTAATCAACTCATTAACATCAAACAACTATGGCAAAGAAAACAGTTGCAGCTAAGAAGCGCGTTGTTAAGATTGACGGCGTAGGACAGCTTCATGTGATGTCCTCGTTCAACAATGTCATCGTTACGATGGCAAACGGAGACGGTCAGGTTATTTCCTGGTCTTCTGCTGGCAAGATGGGTTTCCGTGGTTCGAAAAAGAATACTCCCTATGCAGCCCAGATGGCTGCGGCGGATTGCGGAAAGGTGGCATACGATCTCGGCCTTCGCAAGGTGAAAGCATATGTGAAGGGACCGGGGCAGGGGCGTGAAAGTGCTATTCGTGCTTGTGTGGCAGCCGGTATCGAAGTTACCGAGATTGTGGATGTTACTCCTCTGCCTCACAACGGTTGCCGTCCTCCCAAACGCCGCCGTGTATAATAATCAACGTCTTAACATCTAAACTTCAAAATTCAGAATATATGGCAAGATATACAGGACCTAAATCGCGTATAGCACGTCGTTTTGGTGAACCTATCTTTGGTCCGGACAAAGCGCTTGACAGGCGCAATTACGCTCCCGGACAACACGGTGTTAACCGCCGTAAAAAGAATTCAGAGTATGGAACGCAGCTCGCTGAGAAGCAGAAGGCCAAATACACGTATGGTGTGCTGGAGCGTCAGTTCCGTCTGCTTTTTGAGCAGGCTTCTCGTAAGAAAGGTATTACTGGTGAGATTCTTATCCAACTCCTTGAGAGCCGTTTGGATAACATTGTTTACCGCCTTGGTATAGCCCCAACGCGTGCTGCTGCACGTCAGTTGGTCAGTCACCGTCATATTTGTGTGGATGGTAAGGTGGTGAATATACCCTCATATCAGGTTCGTACGGGACAGATTGTCTCTGTACGGGAAAAATCCAAATCACTCGAGGTAATTGCTGCTTCTTTGGAAGGCTTCAACCACGGTAAGTACAACTGGCTCGAATGGGACGAGTCCCAGAAAGCTGGCAAGTTTGTCTCAGTGCCGCCGCGTGAGGAAATTCCGGAGAACATAAAAGAGCAGTTAATCGTCGAATTGTATAGTAAATAAAACATTTGAATTCATGGCAATATTAGATTTTATCAAGCCTGATAAGGTAATAATGTTGGAGTCGAGCAGGACGAAAGGCACCTTTGAGTTTCGTCCTCTTGAGCCCGGTTACGGAATCACCGTAGGTAACGCAATCCGTCGTGTGCTGTATAGCGCGCTTGAAGGATACGCTATCTGCTCAATTAAGATCAGTGGTATTGATCATGAATTTGCTACTATCCCGGGTGTAATCACCGATGTTACCAACCTTATACTGAATCTCAAACAGGTACGTTTTCTTCGCAAGCCCGAAGATGAAGCCGAAGGCGAGACAGTCAGACTGCACGTGAAAGGGGAAACCGCTTTTCTTGCAGGTGAACTGAACACGCAGTTGCAGCACTTTGAGGTTCTCAACCCTGAATTATTGCTTGCCGAGATGGACGAGTCAGCCGATTTTGAAATCGAGATGACCATCAATAAGGGCAGGGGATATATTTCTGCCGATGAGAATCGAAACATCAATGATGCCATTGGTACGCTCGCAATTGACAGCATCTACACGCCTATACGCAATGTGATGTACACGATTGAACCTTACCGTGTGGAGCAACGTACCGACTATGAGAAACTCATACTTGTTATAGAGACAGACGGTTCAATTATTCCGAAGGATGCCTTGACAGAGGCCGCTAAGATTCTTATCTACCATTTTATGCTCTTCTCCGACGAGCGTATCGTGCTGGAAGAAGAAACCAAGAAGCAGAGCACCGCGCTTGACGAGGAGATTCTGCGTATGCGTCAGTTGCTTAACCAACGCTTGCAGGATATGGATCTTAGTGTGCGTGCACTCAACTGCCTCAAGGCTGCCGAAGTGGATACATTAGGCGATTTGGTCTAGTATCATCGTGCAGACCTGCTCAAGTTCCGCAACTTTGGAAAAAAATCACTCACCGAGTTGGACGAGTTGCTTGAACGTAACGGTTTGGCTTTCGGTATGGATATTAGCAGATATAAAGTCAATGACTAATTAAATGTAAAAATGCAATTATGAGACATAATAAGAAATTCAATCATCTTGGTCGTAAGGCGGCTCACCGCAGTGCTATGCTGTCAAATATGGCTTGCTCTCTGATTCAGCACAAGCGCATCTCGACCACTCTGGCAAAAGCCAAAGCACTTCGCATTTACGTTGAGCCGTTGCTCACTCGTGCCAAGGAAGATACGACCGCCAACCGCCGTCTTGTCTTCAGCGAGTTGAAGCAAAAAGCTGTTGTTACTGAATTGTTCCAGAACGTAAGCGAGAAAATAGCCAATCGCCCCGGCGGTTATACGCGTATTCTGCGAACAGGTTTCCGTTTGGGTGACGCTGCTGAGATGTGTATCATTGAGTTGGTTGATTACAATGAGAATATGCTCAAGGATACTAAGAAGGTAGCCAAGAAAACTACCCGCCGCGCAGGTAAGAAAGCCACTCCGAAAGCGGAGGAAGCAACCGTGGTTGAGCAAGAAATCAAAGCAGAAGAAACGAAAGCTGAGTAAGCATACGTTTTTTCTATAATTCAATCAATCCCAAGCAGTGTCATTTTGCTTGGGATTGATTTATTTGGATTATTACGGCGGATGCCGTTTCCATTGGGTTTAGCCAATAATGTGGCTTTGCCGGCAATGAAATTCATCCGGATTATTTCTCCAACTCCTTTTTGATGCGTTCGGTGAGCATCGGGACAATCTTGTGGAGGTCGCCCACAATGCCGAGGTCGGCAACGGAGAAGATGGGCGCGTACTTGTCCTTGTTGATGGCAACGATGAAGTCGGACTCCTCCATACCTGCGAGGTGCTGGATGGCACCGCTGATGCCGCACGCCATATAGAGATTCGGACGCACGGTCTTGCCGGTCTGACCCACCTGATAGGCGTGATCCATCACGCCGGCATCCACCATGGCACGGGACGATGAGACCATACCGCCCATCACGTCCGCTAGAGCCTGCAGTTTCTTGAAGCCTTCGGCATCGTGCACGCCGCGACCGCCAGAAATAAGAATCTTGGCATTCGAGATGTCCGCCACTTTCTTGTCGTTCATCTTCGTCTCCAGGATGCGCACCTTGAACTTGGATGTGTCGAACTTTGGCTCAAACACGGTGATGACACCTTTGCGGCCTGCTTCGCGCTGACGTTTCTGCATCACGCCGGGACGTACTGTGGACATCTGCGGACGCGAGGTGGGGCATACGATGGTAGCCATCAGGTTGCCGCCGAAAGCGGGACGGGTGGAGTAGAACTCGAGTTTGCCGTCCTTGTCAGGTTCGATGGTCAGCTTGGTGCAGTCAGCCACCAGTCCGCTGTTCAACTGGCACGCCAGACGGGGCGCGAGGTCACGGCCGATGGTGGTGGCGCCGAACAGCACAATCTGCGGATGACGTTCCAGCACAATCTGGTAGATAGCCTGCGCGTACTGCTCCGTGAGGTAGTCCTTCAGTTCGGGACGGTCCACCACAATCACCTCGTCAGCCCCCATCTCGATGAGATCCTGCGCCTTGTCGCTGATGTACTCGCCCAGAAGGAGAGCCACCACCTTATGACCTAATACGGCAGCCAGATCGTTGGCCTTGCCCAACAGTTCGTAAGCTACATTCTGAATCACTCCGCCACGCTGTTCGGCGAAGATATAGACGTTCTTATATTCGTTTTCCATAGTTCGACCTCCTTAAATTATGTGTTTTTCCTTGAGCCGCGCCACGATGAGTTCGACGGCCTCCTCCTCGCTAACCTCATGCACTTCGCCGGGTTCCTTGAGAGCCTTCGGGAAGGACTTGAAGACCTTGGTGGGCGAGCCTTTCAATCCGAGTTTCTCCTCTTCCACGTCAATGCGGTCGGCGGACCAAACCTCTACCTCCTTGTTGTAGGCGTCGATGATGCCTTCCACGGACATGTAGCGGGCTTTGAAGGCGGATGCGAGTACGGTGAGGACGCACTTGCCTTCCACTTCGAGGGTCTGCACTCTGTCCTCGTTCTCCTTCTTTACGATGAAGCCCGTGGCGGTGCGCTCGGCATCGATGACGTAACTTACCTGCGGCAGTCCGAGGTGCTCCGCCATCTCGGGAGCCACCTGCGCCGTGTCGCCGTCAATGGCCTGACGGCCGGCGATAATCAGATCGTAGTCCAATGTGCGTATGCAACCGGCAAGGGCGTAGGACGTGGCGATGGTGTCAGCACCGGCAAAGCGGCGGTCGCTGAGCAGGATGGCACGGTCGGCCCCCATTGCGAGGGCCTCGCGCAGCATCTTGTCCGCCTGCGGAGGTCCCATAGAAACCACCGTCACGGTGGCACCGTACTGCTCCTTGAAACGCAGAGCCAGTTCAAGACCGCCCTTGTCATCGGGGTTCATAATGGAGGGCACGCCATCGCGTATGAGCGTACCTTTCACGGGATCAATCTTTATCTCCGTGGTATCGGGAACTTGTTTGGCACAAACAATAATATTCATAGTGTTTGGAGTTTAGAGTTTATTTGAACAGTTGTGCGGCAATCACCATACGTTGTACTTCGGATGTGCCTTCGTAAATCTCCGTGATCTTGGCATCGCGCATCATACGCTCGACGGGGTACTCGCGTGTGTATCCGTAGCCTCCGTGGAACTGCACCGCCTTCGTTGTCACCTCCATAGCCGTCTCGGCGGCATAGAGTTTAGCCATAGCGGCATCGGCGGAGTAGGGCAGACCCATGTCCTTCTTCCAAGCGGCGGAGCGGACGAGCAGGCGTGCCGCCTCCACTTTGGTCTTCAGGTTCGCCATCTGGAACTGCGTGTTCTGGAACTGGGCGATGGAGCGTCCTAACTGCTTGCGCTCCTTGGTGTATTTGACGGTCTCGTCCATTGCACCCTGCGCGATGCCGAGTGCCTGCGAGGCGATACCGATACGTCCGCCGTCCAATGTCTTCATAGCCACCTTGAAGCCCGCGCCCAGTTCGCCTAACAGGTTCTCCTTGGGTACTTCACAGTTCTCGAAGATAAGTTCGCAAGTAGCCGATCCGCGGATACCCATCTTCAACTCCTTCTTGCCAATCGAGAAACCCTTGAAGCCGCGCTCCACGATAAAGGCGGATATGCCCTTGTTGCCTTTCGACTTGTCGGTCATTGCCATCACGATGAAGACATTGGCATTGGCGGCGTTGGTGATGAAGATCTTTGTGCCGTTGAGAATCCACTTGTCGCCCGCATCCACGGCTGTGGTCTGCTGCATGGCGGCATCCGTGCCTGCGTTGGGTTCGGTCAGTCCGAAAGCGCCCAACCATTCGCCCGATGCCAGTTTGGGCAGGTATTTCATCTTCTGCTCCTCCGTGCCGTGTTCCAGAATAGGACACATACACAGCGATGTATGGGCACTGAGGACAACACCTGTGGTGGCGCACACGCGACTGAGTTCCTCTACTGCCATAATGTACATCTGGATAGTGCCGCCGGCACCGCCGTACTGTCTGGGAACAGGAATGCCCATCAGACCCAGTTTCGCCATCTTGCGGACGGTCTCTTCGGGGAACATCTCCTTTTCGTCCACTTCAGCAGCCAGAGGCTTCACTTCGTTCTCCGCAAACGAACGAATCATCTGCAGGAACAACTCTTCTGTCTTTGAATAACTGAAATCCATTGCTTTATAGTTTAGTGTTTAGTACTTGTAGAATCCTTCGCCGGTTTTCACGCCGAGCAGGTTGGCGCGGACCATCTTGCGCAGCAGTGGATGAGGACGGTACTTGGGATCGCCGAACTCATTGTACAGCACCTCCATAATGGCGAGATTGACATCGTTACCGATGAGGTCGGCAAGCGCCAGAGGTCCCATCGGATGGTTGGCACCCAGTTTCATGCACTTGTCAATGTCCTCAGCTGTGGCGATACCGTCAGCCAGAATGCCGACCGCCTCGTTGATCATCGGGATGAGGATGCGGTTCACCACAAAGCCCGGAGCCTCCTTGACAGCGACGGGCGTCTTGCCGATAGCCGTGCAGAGATCCATAATGCAGCGGGTGGTCTCTTCCGATGTGCGCTGGCCGTTGATGACCTCCACCAGCGCCATACGGTCGGCAGGGTTGAAGAAGTGGCAGCCGATGAAACGTTCTGCACGTGATGTCGCTGCGGCTATCTCGGTGATAGACAGCGAGGAGGAGTTGGTCGCGAAGATACATTCGGGCCTGCATATACCGTCCAGTTCGCGGAACACCTCTTTCTTGAGCTGCATATCCTCGACCGCAGCCTCAATCACGAGGTCGGCATCTGCAAACGCTGCATAGTCGGTGGTGGTGGTAATGTTGGCGAGAATAGCCTTCACAGCCTCTTCGGTCAGTTTGCCTTTCTCAATCAGTTTCTGATAGCCTTTCTGAATGGATGCCATCGCCTTGTCAAGACTCGCCTGTGTGCGGCTTTTCATAACGACGGGCATCTTGGCAGCAAAAGCCTTCACGATGCCTTTTGCCATCGTTCCCGTTCCGATTACATAGATTTTCATAGTCGTATTGATATTTAGGTGTTTTAATGTTTATTTGCCCTCGAACGTGCATGCGGTCTTCGCAAGGAAAGCCGCCATGCCGTTCTTCTGATCCTCCGTGTCGAAGCACTGGGCGAAGAGGTTGTTCTCCAGCCGGATGGCATCCGCGCGGTTCATGTCGTAGTTGCGATTGATGCACTGCTTGGCGTTCCTGACGGCAACGGGAGCGTTCTTGGCAATCTGCTCCGCAAGCGCACGCACCTTCGTCATCAGTTCCTCTGGTTCGCAGACCGTGTTCACCAGTCCGATGCGCAACGCTTCGTCGGCGCGGATGGCCTTGCCGCTGTATATCAACTCTTTCGCCATGCCTTGCCCGACCAGTTTCGCCAGACGGTACGTTCCGCTGAAACCGGGGATGATGCCCAGTCCCACTTCGGGCTGCCCGAACTTGGCTTTGGATGAGGCATAGCGTATGTCGCAAGCCATCGCAATCTCGCAGCCGCCGCCGAGACAGAAACCGTTGATGGCGGCTATGGTGGGAACGGGCAGGTCCTCCAGCATACAGAAGGCTTCCGCTCCGGCGTGTCCGAAATTGAAGCTTTCCACCTCATCGAAATGCGCCATCTCGGCGATGTCCGCACCCGCCACAAACGAGCGGTCGCCGTCGCCCGTCAGAATGAGCACGCGGACGGTATTCGTGTCCATATAGGAAAGAAAATGCCTGAGTTCGCCAATCAGTTTTGAGTTGAGCGCGTTGAGCGACTGCGGCGCGCTGAGTGTGAGTGTGCCGATGCAGCCTTCCTGCTCAAAGCGGAGATAGGTATATGCCATCTCAGTCAAGCATTGATTTAAGATTGTCGGAAATAATCAGATCAGCCTCCGTGGCTGCATTGATCTGCTCTACGGTGAACTCGGGGTGTTTCTCCACAAGCACCAGCCCTTTGTCCGTCACGTTGATAACCCCCATCTCGGTGATAATCATATTTACCTGTCCGGCGGCGGTGAGAGGAAGCGTGCATTGGTGCAGGATCTTCGGCGCGCCTTTCTGCGTGTGCTCCATAGCGATAATCACGCGTTTGGCACCCACTACCAAGTCCATCGCACCGCCCATACCCGGAGCAATCTTGCCGGGGATAATCCAGTTGGCAAGGTTACCTTTCTCGTCCACCTGCAGTGCGCCGAGAACGCTCACGTCCACGTGTCCGCCGCGAATGATGGCGAACGAAGTCGCGCTGTCAAAGGTCGATGCGCCCGGAATGAGCGTGATGGCACCGCCGCCAGCGTTCACGAGGTTCTTGTCCTCCTCACCTGCTTTGGGCGATGGTCCCAGACCCATCGCACCGTTCTCCGTCTGGAGGGTCACAGTGATGCCTGCAGGCAGATAGTTGGGAATCATGGTCGGCAGACCGATGCCGAGGTTGACCACATCGCCGTCATGCAACTCACGCGCGGCACGGCGCGCGATTACTTCTCTTACTTGTTCTTTTTCCATAATTGTGATATATTTGGATGAAATACGATTCATGACAGCCGCAAAAGTACGCTGTTTTTTTGTTATGCACAATTTTTCCCGCGCGAAATAGTGAATTTTGTTTGCCAGATAGCGTTGAAGCAGTACCTTTGCGGCGGAACATAAACACTGAAACAGATGAACGTGAAGAGAGTCTATTGGACGGCATTGCTGCTGTTGTGCAGCGTGGCTGTATGGCCTCAGAAACAGATGCCGGAGTATATGGAGTATATAGAGAAGTACAGACAGACAGCCATTGACCAGCAGCGGGAACACAATATCCCCGCATCTATATCAATGGCGCAGGGTCTGCTGGAGTCGGGTGCGGGCAAGAGCGAACTGGCACGGAATGCGAACAACCATTTCGGCATCAAGTGTACCTCCGACTGGAACGGAGCCTCCTACCACAAGAACGATGACAAGCAGAACGACTGTTTCCGCAAGTACAGGAATGCCAAGGATTCGTGGGAGGACCATTCAAAGTTCCTGCTTCGTCCCCGTTACGAGGAACTGTTCAAACTGAAGGTGACCGACTACAAGGGCTGGTCGCACGGTCTGAAGCGATGCGGCTACGCCACCGACCCGACCTATCCCGCCAAACTGATTCGAATCATTGAGGATTACGGTCTGGACAAACTGACATCCGAGGCGGGTGCCAAACACAAGAATCAGAAAGAGAAAGCGAAGGATGAGAAAGCCGATCCCGACCGCGACCAGGGCGTGTTGGCGGGCGACACGGTGGAACTGACCGACAGAATGGACTTCAGCGAAGCCGCCGGAATGAAGGATGTCACCATCTATCAGGAACACAAGGCGGGCTTCGAGAATGGCACGCGCTACATCATCGCCGAGGAGGGCGAGAGCTACCGTTCGCTGGCTCATTACCTGAATATGACCGAGAAGCAGTTGCGCAAGTACAACGACGCAACCGACGGACGCTCGCTGCGCAAGGGTGACCGCGTGTACCTGTTCCGCAAGCACAAATACGCCGACCGCAAGCACAAGACCTATTTTGTCCGCAAGCACGACACAGCATGGTCCATCGCGCAGAGGTTCGGCTTCCAGATGAAGAGTCTCTATACGCTGAACGGCATCCCGGAGGGCACGCCTCTCACGACCCGTCAGGAACTCCGCCTCCGCAAATGAGCTTCTCCCCCGAACAGACATTCCGCAGCGGCACCCCCCAGACGATAGGTGATGCCCTTGCAGCCTTTCTCCGAGAGTCGGGGTTGGACAAGCCTGTTTATGAGCATCAGCTGATGGAGCGGTGGCCGGAGGTAGTGGGGCAGATGGCTGCGAAACTTACTTACAAGTTGGAGGTGCGTGAGGGTGTGCTTTACGTGCGGCTCCGCAGCGCGGCTCTTAAAGCGCAACTCTTCGAACTCCGCCACGATGTGGTGCGGCGTCTCAACGAGTTGGTCGGCACGACCGTCATTCACGATATACGTCTTTTAGGGTAAGCGATGACCTATCCGAACAACATAGAGCAGAAGATTGATTTTCAGGTTCTCCGTGAGCGTCTGAATGCGGCTTGCTGTTCGTCATTGGGCAGGGAGCGAGTGGAGCGGATGCATTTTGAAACGGACTGTGAGACAGTTCGCACATTGCTGGGCGAAACGCAGGATATGCTTCACGTGCTTGAGGACGGTTCGCTCGGTTTTCCGCAGGGGGAGATCCATGACTTGCGGGAGGCGTTGGGGCGTATCCGTGTGGAGGGTCTGTATCTGGACGAGCAGGAACTGTTTCATCTGATGAAGACACTCGCCTACGCCGCTGAATTAGAGTCATTTTTTGTCCGGTTGGACGCGGTGCGTTTCCCGTATCTCCACCGTTGGTCGGAGGAGGAGTCGCAGTCTGTGGGCATAGTTGTGCAGTTGATTGACCGTGTACTGAATCGCTTTGGCAAGTTGAAAGACAACGCCTCGCCCGAACTGGCGCGCATCCGTCACGACCTCTCTCTAGCGCAAGTGGCTGTCTCCCGCGTCATACAGACTGTTCTTAAGAAGGCGCAGGCGGAAGGATGGGTGGAGAAGGACACGTCTCCTACATTGCGTGAGGGCAGGCTGGTGCTGCCCGTGCCACCGGTGAGCCGCCGCAAGATCGGCGGCATCGTGCACGACGAGAGCGCGAGCGGCAAGACCGTCTTCATTGAGCCGCAGGAGGTGGTGGAGGCAAACAACCGTATCCGTTCACTGGAGGCGGAGGAGACGCGCGAGAAAATTCGGATACTGATGGAAATGACAGGTCAGATACGTCCTTTTGTCCCCGGAATAGAGGAGAGTGAGCAGCGTCTGGCGCGTGTGGATTTTGTGCGGGCGAAAGCATTGATCGGCAGACAATTGAGTGCGATTGCACCCGAGATTGAGGATGTCCCGATGCTCGACTGGCACGATGCGCGGCACGCCGTTCTTTTCCTTCGTCTTCAGTCGGAGGCGCGTGAGGTCGTTCCGATGTCGCTGCGGCTGGGCGGCTGGGAGAGAAACCGTCTGCTGGTGGTCAGCGGACCGAACGCCGGCGGCAAGTCGGTGTGCCTGAAGACGGTCGCCCTGACGCAGTACATGCTCCAGTGCGGACTGCTGGTTTCTGTGTCCGAGGCAAGCAAGGCGGGTATATTCAGCCACTTGCTGCTGGACATAGGCGATGAACAGAGCCTGCAGGATGACCTTTCGACCTATTCGTCGCATCTGCGCAATATGCGGCATTTCGTCCGGACGGCGGACAGGCATACACTCTACCTCATTGACGAGATGGGCGGAGGCACCGAACCCGCGATAGGCGGAGCCATCGCCGAGGCAACACTCAAAGAGTTGCACGATACGGGTGCGCTGGGTGTTGTCACCACCCACTATGCCAACCTCAAACATCTCGCCGAACGCGAGGAGGGGATGGTGAACGGCGCGATGCTGTACGACAGGGGGGCGATGCGTCCCCTGTTCCAACTCTCTGTAGGTCAGGCAGGGTCGAGTTTCGCCCTTGCGATAGCGCGCCGGATGGGGCTGCCCGACACCATCATCGGCCGAGCCACCGAACTGGTCGGCGAGGAGCATATTGACTACGACCGGCAACTGCAGGACATTGCCCGCGACAAACGCTACTGGGAGAACAAACGCCAGAACATCCGCCAGCGAGAGAAGCATCTGGAGGAGCGTATAGCCTTTTACGAGCAGGAGATAGCCGGTCTGAAAGTCAAGAAGAAAGAGATGCTGGCGGAGGCGAAAGAGGCTGCGGCGGAACTGTTGCAGCAGTCCAACGCCGTCATCGAACGCACTATCCGCGAAATCAA
>JAGCWE010000086.1 GCA_017962005.1 Paludibacteraceae bacterium
GGCGACGAGTATCGCTTCATCATGGTGGCCAAGGGCGGCGGCAGCGCCAACAAGACCTACCTCTATCAGGAGACGAAGGCGCGCATACAGAACGAAGGGACGCTCATCCCCTTCCTTGTGGAGAAGATGAAGAGCCTCGGCACGGCAGCCTGCCCGCCCTACCATATAGCCATCGTCATCGGCGGCACATCGGCAGAGAAGAACCTGCTGACAGTCAAACTGGCATCGACCCACTACTATGACAGTCTGCCCACCACAGGCAACGCATCGGGACGCGCGTTCCGCGACACCGAACTGGAGCAACGCCTGCTGCAAGAGGCCTACAAGATAGGACTGGGCGCACAGTTCGGCGGCAAGTACATGGCTCACGACGTGCGCGTTGTCCGTCTGCCCCGTCACGGAGCAAGCTGCCCGATAGGCCTGGGCGTAAGCTGCTCGGCAGACCGCAACATCAAATGCAAAATCAACAGCGACGGCATCTGGATAGAGAAGATGGACTCCAATCCGGGCGAACTGATTCCGCAAGAACTCCGGCAAGCGGGCGAAGGCGGAGCCGTGGAGGTTAACCTCAACCGTCCGATGAAGGAGGTATGCGCGCAACTGAGCCAATACCCCATAGGAACACGTCTGAGCCTGAACGGCACCATCATTGTCGGCCGCGACATCGCCCATGCGAAAATCAAGGCGCGTCTTGACGCCGGCGAGGAGATGCCCGCATATCTGAAAGAGCATCCCGTCTATTATGCCGGCCCCGCCAAGACTCCGGAGGGAATGGCGTGCGGCAGCATGGGACCGACCACAGCCGGCCGAATGGACCCCTACGTGGATGAGTTCCAAGACAAAGGCGGCTCGCTCATCATGCTGGCGAAAGGCAACCGCAGCCAGGATGTGACAGACGCCTGCAAGAAACACGGAGGCTTCTATCTCGGCTCCATCGGCGGACCGGCAGCCATCCTCGCACAAGAGAACATCCGCTCCATCGAATGCGTGCAATACCCCGAACTGGGCAGGGAGGCCATCTGGAAGATAGAGGTACAGAACTTCCCCGAATGCATCCTCGTGGACAACAAAGGCAACGACTTCTTCAAGCAACTCAAGCCCTGCGCCGGTTGCACCATCCTGCAATAACAACTGACACACAGCGCAAACCAACTGACACATGGAGAAAAAACAGACATTCTGGCAGCGGATGACGCGCAAGTACCGACTGTCCGTCACCGATGACCACTCGCTCAAACAGATGTGGTCAGTCCGTGGCAACTGGCTTATCGTCATCCTGTTTCTGATCAGCATGTTTGTCCTGACCCTCTTGGCCATGTCGGTGATCATCATATACACACCCGCCCGCACACTGCTGCCCGGATACAAAGAGGATGTGCGCCAGCAACTTGTAGAGGAATCCGCACGCGTGGACTCACTCACACAGGAGATGGTGCTCCAACGGCAGTACCTCGAGATGCTCAAACAAGTCATGGCAGGCGACGTGCAGACCGACTCGCTCCAACCGCTTGACTCAGTGCAGATAGTGATGCGCGAACAACTGCTCGAAGCACGAAACGCCGCCACGGAAGAGTTTATGGCGCAGTACGAAGAGAAAGAAAGCAACCGCTTCCAACTCTTTGACATTCAGTCCGCGGCACCCGTCTATACCCTGATACGCCCATTGGAAGGTGTCGTAACGGAGCACTTCAACGCCGAACACGGACATCCCTACATCACCCTCCGCGCCGCCGAAGAAATGCCACTGACCGCCGTGCTGTCGGGCGTGGTCGTATATACCGACTACGAACTGGACAACACCTACTCCATTGTCATCCAACACGAGGCATACCTCAGCGTGTACGAGCACGCCACGCGCCTTCTCAAGCAGACGGGCGACCCCGTGCAGGCGGGCGAGACACTGGGAATGGCGGCCGCAGGAAAAAACATAACATTCTACCTCTGGCGCGACGGCAAATGTGTCAATCCCGAAGAAATGATAGCGTTCTGACATGCACAAACAACTGGTCATATTAGGCAGCACCGGCTCAATCGGCACACAGACACTGGACATCGTACGACAACACCCCGACCGATTCGGTGTCTATGCCCTGACAGCCAACACAAGCGTCGAACTGCTTGCCCGCCAAGCGCGTGAGTTCCATCCTGCGGCGGTGTGCATAGCGGACGAAACGCAATACGAGAGACTGCGCGACACGCTGAGCGACACCGACATCAAGGTATGGGCGGGCAGCGACAGCATAACCCACGTCGTACAGGCAGCCGAAGCGGATGTTGTGGTTGCCGCAATGGTAGGCTTCGCGGGTCTGCGCCCCACAATAGCCGCCATAGAGGCAGGCAAGACGATTGCTCTTGCCAACAAGGAAACGCTGGTGGTGGCAGGCGCCATCATTGAAGCCATGTCCCGCCAATATCACGCGCCTATCATCCCCGTGGACAGCGAACATTCGGCAATCTTCCAAAGCATAGCAGGCGAAGCTCCCGATTCGGTAGAGAAGATTCTGCTGACAGCGAGCGGCGGTCCTTTCCGCACCTTCACCAAAGAGCAGCTGCAGACAGTAACCGCAGAGCAGGCGCTGCGTCACCCCAACTGGCAGATGGGCGCGAAGATAACCATCGATTCCGCCACAATGATGAACAAGGGCTTCGAGGTGATTGAGGCGAAATGGCTGTTCGGAGTCGGGTATGACCAGATAGAAGTGCTGGTGCATCCGCAGTCCATCGTCCATTCGGCGGTGCAGTTCCGTGACGGTGCCGTGAAAGCCCAACTGGGCACACCCGACATGCGTCTGCCCATCCTGTACGCCCTCACCTACCCCGAACGGGTGCAAAGCGCACTGCCGCGCATCGACTGGACAGCAACCACATCCCTCACATTCGAGCAGGCGGACACTGAGCGTTTTCCGTGCCTGAGGCTGGCCTACGACGCCATTGCGCGAGGCGGCAATATGCCCTGTGTGCTGAATGCCGCCAACGAAGTGGCAAACCTCGCTTTCCGCGAAGGCAGATGCACGTTCACCGGAATAAGCGACGTAATAGAGAGGACGATGCAGAAAGCGGCATACATCCCCACTCCATCGCTGGACGACCTCTATGCATCGGACACAGAAGCGCGCAAGACAGCCTGCGCCCTATTGTAACCCGCATACTGGGGCGGCATAAGAACATCCTAACGAGTGGTGCATCCGTAAGAGTGCGCCACTCTATTTTAATGCCGCGAACCCTACATGAATGAGAGTGCAAAGATACGATGGCTGATACGGCGGGTCGTAAGTCATAAAGGAATACAGAATTTTCCATATAAACTTAACAATGAATTGGATATAACATAGGTCATGTTCGGAGCATAGAACATAAAGCACATAATAGTTTGCCAAATCTATTTGAGATTATACAGATTTGGCAAGGAATCGCCCCATATTATTCGGATGTGACCTTATTATTTCACGTCATGTTGCTTGCTTTTCAACAAGCGATTCCATACGTCAAAGAACCTCGCGTTCGGCAACAGGTTCGCAAAAGTCAATACCACTGCGTTAAATTGACAGGCGACTTGTGCCTCCGCTCTCCCCACCAGAACAAGTTCTGTTGTGGACCCTATGGCGAGTGCTTTTCGCGAAAGACGGTGCAAAGGTACGATAGCGGGGGATTGGCACGTTCAGTTTCCTTCAGCTTTCTTCCGAACCATTCAGGATTTTTCAGTTTCCTCTTGTTTTTTAGGGTGCAAAGATACGATACGGGGGATTGGCACTTTCCCACTGCTTCTCACTGCTTCCCAATAATGCACAATAAGTCACAC